>JBAXRL010000305.1:0-4327 GCA_037131205.1 Actinomycetes bacterium
CCAACGATACCGTTGGAAGTACCGCCAGCGGTACCGCCAACGGCATACGCTCGCAGAGCATCTATGCCGTGGGCGGCGACTACCCGCACGGCCTTCTGCATCTGCGGCTGATGGAAGACCAGGCCGCGGCTGCCCGAGCCGCGCCGGCTGAAGCGCAAGACGAGGGAGGAAGAACTGCTCTCCCATCGGTCTCCCTCGCCGGCGCGGCGATCCGCGGCCGGTGTAGATGGGCGGGGAAGGCTATACTCCGGTCAGATAGGGAAAGGCCTGTCTGATGTGTTGCCGATCTGCACTACCTCGCCCGGCGGCCCCGGCGGCCCCGGCGGCCCGGCCGGCCGCGACGCCGGACGCGGCGCCGTCGCTCAACCTTGCGGCGGCGCCGGCCGATAGTAGGGTGACACCCGGCGTGCGCGCCGCGGCGGCGGGTGGTTTCTGCGTGTGAGCCGGCGTAAGGGCGCGCGGGCGCGCGGGTGCGCGCCGGCGCTGTGACCGTGACCGGGAGGTGGGGAGTGGCTGCCGGAGAGTCATCGCCAGGGGGCGCCATCGTCGCGCGGGTGTTTCCCGCCACGGTCGACGCGGTCCCCGACATCATCGCCCAGATCGCCGGCGCGGCCGGCGCCTGGGGGCTTCACCCCCGGCGGCTCATGCAGCTCGAGCTGGCCGTGGAAGAGGCGGTCGTCAACATCTGCCTGTACGCCTACGAGGTGCCGCCCGGCGAGCTGCTGGTGCGCATCGAGCCGGGGGAGTCCCGCTTCGTCGTCGAGCTGATCGACGAGGGCGTGCCGTTCGACCCGCTCGCCGTCGAGGACCCCGAGGTGCACGCCGGCGCCGCCGACCGCGCCATCGGCGGGCTGGGCATCTTCCTCGTGCGCCGCGTGATGGACGAGGTGGCCTATCTGCGCGACGGGTCGCGCAACATCCTCAAGCTCGTCATCCGGCGCACGTGAGGCGGCGCGTCCTCATCGCGGTCGCGGCGACGCTGTGCGCCGCCGCGGCTCTGGCCTGGGGTCTGTACGCGGGCGGCCAGAACGCCTCCGGCGCGGGCCGCCCCGAGAAAGCCACGCTCATCCTGCTGTGGGAGCCCGAGGCGCTGTTCGCCGGCTACTACATGGCTGTGGAGAAGGGCTTCTACCGAGACCACGGCCTCGACGTCGTGATCCTCCCCGGCGGCCCCGCCATCGACCCCATCGACTCTCTGACCAGCGGCCGGGCCGACTTCGCCTTGTCCTTCCTCAGCGGTGCGATCGGCGCCGCCGCGGAGGGCGTGCCGCTCGTCAACGTCGGTCAGGTGGTGAATCGCTCGAGCATGATGATCGTCGGGCGCGGGAGCGTCATCAGGAATCGCGACGACCTCGACGGCAGACGCGTGAGCCTCTGGGGGAAGAGCTTCCGCTCCGCGTATCTCGGCTTCTTCGACACCGCGGGCCTCGAGCCGCGGATCGTGCCGCAGTACTACTCCGTGAACCTGTTTCTGCAGGGCGGCGTCGCGGCCTGCGCGGCCATGGAGTACAACGAGTACCACACCATCCTGCAGGCCGGCATCGACCCGGACGAGCTCACCACGTTCTTCATGCGCGACGCCGGCTTCGGCTTTCCCGAGGATGGGATCTACACGCTGGCCGCGACGGCGCGGGAGCGCCCCGAGGTCTGCCGCGAGCTCGCGGCCGCGACGCTGGAGGGCTGGGAGTACTGCCGCGGGCATCGGGACGAGGCGGTGGGCGTGGTCATGGAGCGGGCCGCCGCGGCTCACGTGCCCACCAACCGCGTCCACCAGCGCTGGATGCTCGACCACGTCCTCGCGGCGGTCTTCCCCGGGGAGCACGACGACTGGCAGGCCGGCGTGCTGTCCCCGGTCGACTACGAGCGCACGAGGGCGATTATGATCGGTGAGGGCCTGATCGCCGGCGCTCCCCCCTACAAAGCGTTCGTCGCGCCGGGCGCGCGCAGTGCTCCGTAGCCTCCCCATCGCGTGGCGCATCACGGTGCTCGTCCTGCTCGGGGCGAGCCTCGTGCTCGGCGGGGTGAGCGCCTACTCGTACTGGGCGGCGCGCGACTTCCTGGAACAGCAGAAGCGCGCCGAGATCCGCGCCACGGCCCAGGCGACAGCCAATCGCATCGAGACGGTCGGGCGCTCGGTGGAGAAGATCGTCCAGGGCCTCGCCTTCTCGGTGGACGACACCGAGCCGGGGCGGCGACGCGCCCGCCTGCTCCTGCGGCACACGGTCGCCGGCAACGAGGAGCTGTTCGGGTCCGCCATCGGCTTCGAGCCCACCGTCTACGGCCGCTTGGCTCCCTACGTGTACCAGCCGTCGAGCATCTACGTCAGCCCCGAGGAGCAGGGCGCGCGGCCCAGCGGCAAGCTCGTCGAGACGGACCTCGGCCGCGGCGGTCGCGCCTACGAGGTCGGCGACTGGTTCCAGCTGCCGGTGCAGATGCGCCGGGCGGTGTGGACCGAGCCGTACTACGACGCCGGCGGCGGCAGCATCGTGATGGCCACCTACGCCGTCCCCGTCCATCTTCGCAAAGACCCCGTCCCGGTCTCCGCGGTGGTCACCGGGGACGTGTCGCTGTACTGGCTCACGCGGCTGCTGGAGGGTCTTGACCTGGGCAACACCGGCTACGCCTTCCTCATCAGCCAGACAGGCACGTTCATCGCGCACCCCGATCCGGGCTTCATCATGAACGAGTCTGTCTTCAGCGTGGCCGAGGCGCGCGACGACCAGCACCTGAGGGCCATCGGGCGCGGCATGATCGCCGGGGAGTCCGGCTACGTGGCGTTCAACGGCGTCATGTCGCTGGCCCCCGACGAGCGTTCGTGGCTCGCCTACAGGCCGGTTCCATCGACGGGCTGGTCGCTGGGCATCGTCTTCCCCGACAGCGAGATCAGCGCCGACGTGGTGGCGCTGAGCCGCATCCAGTGGGTCATCGCCCTGCTCGGCATCACGGCTCTGCTGGTGGTGGCGCTGCTCATCGCCCGCTCGATCACGCGCCCGCTGCGCGTCCTCGACGCGGCTACGCAGGCGCTGGCGCAGGGCGCGCTCGACGCGCCCCTGCCGCAGGCCAGGGGGCGCGACGAGATCGCCCACCTCACAGCGTCGTTCGGGCGCATGCGCGACGACCTGCGGCAGTACATCGAGGAGCTGCGAGCGACGACCGCGGCGCGGGAGCGCATCGAGAGCGAGCTGCGCATCGCCGCGTCCATCCAGATGAGCCTCGTGCCGCGCACCTTCCCGCCGTATCCGCGGCGCCACGACATGGAGCTGAACGCGCTGCTCCAGCCCGCCCGCGAGGTCGGCGGCGACTTCTACGACTTCTTCCTCCTCGACGACGATCATCTGTGCCTGGCGATCGCCGACGTGTCGGGCAAGGGCGTCCCGGCGGCGCTGCTGATGGCCGTGACGCGGTCCTTCCTGCGCTCGTTCGCCCGCGAGGGCGACAGCCCCGTGCAGGTCCTCGGCTGGCTCAACGACGAGCTCGCCGCCGACAACGAGGAGTGCATGTTCGTGACCATGTTCCTGGCGGTCGTGGACCTGCGCTCCGGCGCCGTGCGCTACGCGAGCGCCGGCCACAACCGGCCGTTCGTCAGCGGCGGCGCCGGCGGCGTGAGCCAGGTGCCGCACGTCAAGGGGATGGCTCTCGGCGCCAGGTCGGGGGTCGTCTTCGAACAGGGCGAGCTGACGCTCGCCCCCGGCGACGTCCTCTATCTGTACACCGACGGGGTCAGCGAGGCGATGAACGCGCGCGACGAGGTCTACGGCGAGGAACGGCTCGGCGAGGACCTCGCGCGTCTCTGCGCGGGGTCGTGCGACGACATCCTGCAGGCGCTGATCGTCGTCCTCGGCGAGCACACCGCGGGCGTCGAGCAGTGGGACGACATCACCATGGTGGCGTTCAGGTATCTTGGTCCACAGACGGCGATGGGCGATGGCGCGCGGTGAGGCGGCGCGCGGCCGGACGGCCGCGCGCTTGCCGTGGCCGCCGCACTCAAGCAAGATAGGCGCGCGTGCGAACGCCGGCCGCGCCGACCGCCCGGCACACGGAAAGGGGAGCGCATGGATGTGCAAGTCATAGGTGAGGTGACGGTGGTCACACTCCCGGCGAGGGTCGACACGACCAGCGCCCGGGACGTCGAGACCGGGTTCAACGAGCTGCTCGACGCCGGGGCGCGCAGCGTGATCGCCGACTTCGGCGCCAACGAGTACGTGTCGAGCGCCGGTCTGCGCGTGTTTCTGGCGGTCCTCAAGTACCTCGAAAAGAACGACGGGCGCATCGTGCTCTGCGCCATGCAGCCCTTCGTCGACGACGTCTTCCAGATCTCCGGCTTCTC
>JBAXRL010000306.1:0-4306 GCA_037131205.1 Actinomycetes bacterium
ACTACGAGGTGGTCGTGCCCGAGTTCCCGCAGCCGCCGCTGTACCTCGCCTACCCGGCGCCGAAGGGCGAGGTGCAGTGGATCCTTCTCCTCGACAACTGGCTGACCATGGAGAAGGAGTCGGGCAGCCAGCAGGCTGAATACGACTACTGGATCACCGGCAAGACGGCGGTGGAGAAGAAGCCGCGCTGGAGCGTCGTGCGGGACGTGCTGCACTGGGTGAAGTAGGGCGCCGGCGGCGGGGCGCAGCGCGCCCCGCCGCCGGCGCCCGTCAGTTGGCGGCCGCCGTCAGCGTGATGCTCGAGCCCGCCGGTCCGAACAGGGCCAGGGACGAGCCGGCCGGCGCCTGCACGTCGGCCGGCAGGCTCGTGCCGCTGCTGAGGACGGTGAAGTCGCCGTCGTACACGTACCAGGCCGTGCCGCCGCCGATGTGCACGGTCGCCGCGGCGGCAACGGAGCGCCACTCGGTGTGGCCCTCGGCGTCGAAGGTCACCGTGTTCTGCCCTGCATCCAGCGTCGGCACCGCGTCGGCCGGGCGGTAGAGCGTGTCGCCCCAGCGGATCCACTCTTCGCTGCCGTGCTGCACCACCACCGCGTCCTCCAGCTCGTGCGAGAAGAAGACCGGGATCGCCACGGCCATCGCGCCGAGGGTGTCGCTGCCGGACACATCGACCGCCTGCACGCCGTACTCGCAGGTCGTGACGGCGACGTAGCCGGGCAGGCCCGGGATCGCGTCGATGCCGAGGTACGGGCCGCCGCTCAGGTCGTAGGTATTCGAGAGGGGCGGCAGGTTCGCGGCCAGCCAGGCGTGCCCGGTGCGCCGCTGCCAGGCGGCGCGCAGCGCGTCGCCGGCGGCGAGCTTCTGCGCGAACGGCAAGGTGCTCTCGTAGTACAGGAAGCTGCCCGGGCTGGTCATCATGAGGTACTGCCGCCCCCCCGCGCGCAGCGGAGCGAAGCCGGCCGCGCTGCCCTCTGGGTGAAAGCGATCGTCGGTGCACAGGCGGAACAAGCCCGTGTCCTGCCACTCCCCGCCCGCCAGTTTGGAGAAGACGAGCGCCTGCGGGTCGGCGGCCGACGGCGCGAGGCGGGCGACCTGATTGTCGTTCGCCCAGATGCCCGTCATCGCGGCGAGCTGCTCCTCGGTCGCGCGCTTGACCGGCGGCGCGGTGGCCGGGACCGGACGCGGCAGCCGACGGATGCTGCCCTGGTCGCGCAGCGCGTGCAGGAGCACGCGCCGGGCGAGATCGTCGCAGTTCGCGGTGCCGAACGGCGCGACGGCGAGGACCGTGATCGCAAGCTTCGCTCTGGGCGCCACGATGAAGCTCGCGCAGTACAGGTAGGATTCGCCGTTCTTGCACCAGCCGAGCGCGCCGGCGGCGTGCAGCGCGGGGTCGGTCACGCTGTCCCAGCCGAGCCCGAAGGCCAGGGCGCCGTCGGGCTTGGGGTTGAAGCTGCGCAGCGTCTGGTTTGTGCCCATCTCGGCGACCGCGGCGGCCGAGAGGATGCGGGTGCCGCCGTACACCCCGCCGTTCATCAGCATGGTCCCCAGCTTGTCCAGGTCGGTGGGCGTGGAGTAGGCGCCGGCGGAGCCCAGCGAGTTCTGGACCCTCTGCGGCCGGGCGTCGTCGCCCACGTAGGACTTCGCGTAGCTGCCGGCCGCGAACGGCTGCAGCGGGTAGGCGGAGTGCTCCATGCCGAGCGGGGTGAAGACCTCGTCCTTGACGAACTGTGCGTAGGGCTTGCCGCTGACCGCCGCCACGAGGCTCTCGATCACGGTGAAGCCGTCGTTGGTGTAGACGTTCATGAAGCCCGGTGTGGCCTTGAGGTACGACGACGCGAGTGTGTTCAGCACCCGCGGCAGATAGGTCGGGTCGTACTCGGCGGTGCTGCAGCCGCCGTAGGTGGAACCGGGGAAGCCGGAGGAGTGGTTGAGCAGCATGTGCACGGTGATCTGCTGGTAGGCGGGCGAGAGCATGGTGAACGAGGGAAGGAAGCGGATCAGTGGGGCGTCGAGCTCGAGCTTGCCCTGATCGACGAGCTTCATCGCCGCGACCGTGGCGAACATCTTGCTCACCGAGGCTATGCCGTACATGGTGTCGGCCTGCGGCGCCGTGGAGGTGGCCTTGTCGGCGTAGCCGAAGGTCTCCTGCCAGACGACGCGCTCGCCGCTGACGAGCGCGAGGGAGAGGGAGGCCGCGCCGGACTGCGCGAGCAGCGCCTGCGCGGCGGCGCGGCCGTCTTTGATGGTGGCGGCATAGTCGGTGGTTCGCGCCGCGGCGATCCCTGCCACGACGGCGAGCAGCATGATGACGACCGCGAGTGCGACGAGCGCCCTTCCCGCCCGTGCGGCGCTGCGACATCTCATTGTGGTGCCTCCCCCGCGTCGTTGGTGTCCCGGGGCGCGCGGAAGGCCGCGGCACACTGCGGCCCTCCGCGCGCTCTCTTGATGTTCTGTTCGACCGCGCGCTGCCTATTCTTGAGCCGAGGCGGCCCGCGCGGCCGTCTGGCCTACCGCAGTCTGGGCACGTACTCCGGCCACAGCGCGGCCCTCCGCTCGCGCCCGGCCGCGCTCTTCTCGGCCGCCCGGCTCGGGGCGCCGGGGGGCGGCGTGACCGTCACCGTGGTGCTCGAGCCGGCCGGTCCGAAGAGCAGCAGGTAGCAGCGTGGCGTGGGCGCGGTCACCGTGGCGGGGAAGGTCGTCCCGGCGTCGAGCACCGCCAGGTCCGGCCCGTAGAGGCGCCACGTGCTGGCGCCCCCGGCGGCGATCGTCAGCATGCCCGCCGCCGCCAGCGAGCGCCACTCGGCGTAGCCCTCGGCGCCGAAGGTCACGGTGTTCGGCCCGGCGGCCAGCGCCGGCGCCGAGCCCATTGGCCGGTACGCCGTGCTGCCCCACTGGATCCACTCCTCGGCGCCGTGCTGCGTGACCACGGCGTCCTCGAGATCGCGTGAGCAGCCGCCGGGAATCTGCAGAAACATGGCGCCCAGGTGGTCGCCGATCGGGTCCACGACCTGAGTGCCGTACGCGGGCGTCGTGACCGTGACCCACCCCTCCAGGCCCGGCACTGCACTCACGATGAGGAGCGGCCCGGCGTTGCTGGTGTAGGTGGAGGAGTCGGGCTGCTCGTTGACCGCGAGCCAGACCTCGCCGCTGCGGCTCGCCCATGCCGAAGGCAGCGGATCCCCGGGCTGGAGCTTCTGGCTCATCAGTCCCGCATCGCGATAGTGACCGTAGCCGCCGACCCAGTCGTTGACGAGGTAGCGTCGGCCTCCGGCGGTGATGGTGCTGTAGCCCGAGGCCGAGCCGCCCGCGTGGAAGCGGCCGTCGGTGCGCAACCGCAGGCCCTCGGCCACCGTCGTCCAGCCGTCTCCGGTCAGCATCGAGAGGGTCAAGGATTGGGGGGCGCTCGGCTCTGCAGCCACGCGGAACATCTGGCTGCTCAGGGCCCAGTAGCCCTTCATCTCGGCGAGCTGCGCGGCGGTCGCCGGCTTGACCGCCGGCAGCTTCGGCGAGATCGGCGTCGGCCGGCGGTGGATCCTGCCCTGGTCGACCAGGGCGTGCAGAAGGATGCCCTCGCCCAGGGTTCCGAGGCTCGCGGAGCCCAGGGGAGCGACGCCGGTCACGGTCACGGCCAGCTTCGGACCCGGCGCGACGATGAAGCTCGCGTGGTAGTCCGCGGAGTCGCCGCCCTTCTGCCAGCCCGTGACCCCGACGGCCTTGAGGCCGGGCTGCGTCACCGTGTCCCAGCCGAGACCGTAGCGCAGGGCGGTACAGGGCACGGGGTTGAAGCTGCCGAGCGTCTCGTCCGCGGCCATCTGGGCCACCGCGTCCGCAGACAGGATGCGCGTGCCCTTGTAGACGCCGCCGTTCATCAGCATCGCCCCGAGGCGGCTCATGTCGGCGGGCGCCGAGTACAGGCCGCCGGCGGCCAGCAGGTTGACGACCTCGAAGGGGCGGGCCGCGTCGCCGCGGTAGCACCTGGCGTACGTCCCGTCGGCGAACGTCCGTAGCGGATAGGCGGAGTGGGCCATGCCGAGGGGCGTCAGGATCTCGTCCTGCACATATCCCGGGAAGGCCTTCCCGGTCACCGCGGGCACGAGGGCTTCGAGCAGCGTGTAGCCGTCGTTGCAGTACACGCTCATGTAGCCGGGCGTGGTCTTGAGCCGCTCCCCGGCCAGGGTGTCCAGCACCTGCTGAAGGTAGCCCGGGTAGTACGCGCCGGTGATGTCATTGCCGTAGGTGGAGCCAGGCAGTCCCGAGGAGTGGTCGAGCAGCATGCGCACCGTGATCTGGCGGTACGCCGGCGAGA
>JBAXRL010000307.1:0-4282 GCA_037131205.1 Actinomycetes bacterium
GGCGAAGGTCTCGACGTTGTTGATGTTGGTGGGCTTGCCCCAGAGGCCGGAGACGGCGGGGAACGGCGGCCGCTTTCGTGGCATGCCGCGCTCGCCCATGATGGAGGCGATGAGCGCCGTCTCCTCGCCGCAGACGAAGGCGCCGGCGCCTTCTTTGATCTTGAGCTTGAAGTTCCAGCCGCTGCCGAACACGTCGCCACCGAGAAAGCCGTGCTCCTCCGCGGCGGCGATCGCCAGCCGCAGCCGGCGCACGGCCAGCGGGTACTCGGCGCGCACGTAGATGAATCCCTCGTGCGCGCCGATGGCGTACGAAGCGATCACCATGCCCTCGATCACGGCGTGCGGATCGCCGTCCATGATGGAGGCGTCCATGAAGGCGCCGGGGTCGCCCTCGTCGCCGTTGCAGATGATGTACTTGACGTCGCCGGGCGACGAGCGCGCGAACTTCCATTTGGTGCCGGTGGGGAAGCCGGCGCCGCCGCGCCCGCGCAGGCCCGAGGCGAGGATCTCGGCGACGATCTCGTCCGGCGACATCGTCGTGAGTGCTTTGCGCGCGGCCTCGTAGCCGCCGCGCGCCAGATACTCGTCGAGGTTCTCCGGGTCGATGACGCCCACGTCGCGCAGGGCGATGCGCGTCTGCTGGCTGTAGAACGGGATGTCGTGGGCACAGGCCACCCGCGCGCCGCTGTCGGGGTCCACGTACAGCAGCTTCTCGACGACGGCGCCGCCGACGAGGTGCTCGTCGACGATGCGCTTCACGTCTTTGACCTTGAGGCGCGGATAGTACGTGTCGCCGTCGCTCACCACGGCCAGCGGGCCCTGCGAGCAGAGCCCGTGGCAGCCGATGATGGCGACCTCGACCGCGTCGCGCAGCCCGGCCGCCTCGAGCTCGGTGACAAAGGCATCCCGCACCTTCATCGAGCCGGCGAACACGCAGGCCGTGCCGGCGCACACCGCGATCCGGCGCTTGCCGTCGCGCGCCGCCGAAACCGCGACCTTGACGCCCTCTGGGGGCACTCCCGACAGCTCAGGCATCGCCGCCACCGCCGCTCGTCGCGCTTGTGAGGCCGGGATACCGCGCCTCGAGGCCGAGCTCCTTCACGAGCTCGCGGATGACCTTGCGCGTCTGGTCGGCGCTGAGGTTGCCATACGTCTCCTCGTCGATACGCATGACCGGCGCCTGGGAGCAGGCGCCCATGCAGGCCACAGCGCCGAGGTTGAACTCCATGTCGGCGGTCGAGTTGCCGTCGGGGACGTCGAGCTCCTGCTCGAGCGCCTCGGTGATGCGCGTGGCGCCGGCCACGTGGCACGCCGTGCCGTGGCACACGAAGATCTTGTGCCGCCCGCTGGGCACCGTGGAGAACTGCGCGTAGAACGTGATGATGCCGTAGATGCGCGACGCCGGCACGCCGGTGAGGCGCGCGATCTCATCGACGGCGGGCTCGGGCACGTAGCCGAGCGCGTTCTGCGTGCGCTGCAACAGCGCGATCAGGTTGCCATGCGCGTCGCCCTCCTCGACGATGGTCGCGACCTGGGTGAGGTCGAGGTCGTCGTGCTGGGCACCGCCTGCCGGAGCCTGCTCGGTCCGCGCTACTCGCCTGGGCATCGCATCAACTCCACATCACGTTGCGCGTCAGAGGGCGGCGGCGGCCGGGAGCTTGCCGGCCGCCCTCCTTCGCATCCGGGCCTTGAGACACTATTGAACCACGTCCGCGCCGGCGACGCGCACGACGCGTGCGCGAAGCCCTCCGGCGCGGACCTCGAGGCGGGTCGCTCAGCGCACTCCAGCCTGCGCCTTGCAGGCCACGAGCGCGTTCTTGAGCAGGATCACATTGGTCACGGGGCCCACGCCGCCGGGCACCGGCGTCGCGCTGCCGGCGACTTCGAGGACGCCCTCCCACTCCAGGCTGCCGACCTGCTTGCCGTCGGCGCCGCGCATGGTGGTGACGTCGATCACCACGGCGCCCGGCTTGACCATGTCCTTCTTGATGAGGTCGCGCACCGGCGCCGCGCTGATGAGCACGTCCGCTTGCCGGCAGGCGGCGGGCACGTCCTTGCTGAACACGTGCACGACGTGCACCGAGGCGTTGCGGTTGAGGCAGAGCAGCGCGACGGGCTTCCCGACGATGTTGGAGTGGTTGACGATGGTGACGTCGAGGCCCTGCAGCTCCACCCCCTCGCGGTCGAGGATCTCGATGCAGGCCGAGGGCGTCGCCGGCGCGAACAGCTGGTCGCCGAGCAGCACGTGACCGATGTTGGCCGGGTTGACGCAGTCAAGGTCCTTGAGCGGCGAGATGGCGTTGAAGACCTTGTTCTGGTCGATGCCGCCGGCCATCGGCATGAGCGCCAGGATGCCGTGCACGCGGGCGTCGTTGTTGAGCGTGTCGATGAGCGCGAGGACTTCCTCTTCGCTGGTGCCGTCGGGCAGCACGTTGCTGAAGTAATTGAAGCCCACGGCGCCGGTGTTCTTCTCGATCTGGCCGCGGTAGAACTGCGCGCCGCCGTCGTCGCCCACCAGGATGGTGGCCACGCCGGGCGTCACGCCGCCGGCCGCCAGCTTGGCGACCTCGGCCTTGATCTCTTCGCGTATCTGCGCGGCGATCGCCTTGCCGTCGATGATCTGAGCTGCCATGGCGTCCCTCTCGTGTGTGGTCGGTGGTCGGTCAGAGCTTGGCGAGCGTGATCTCCAGAGTCTCGGCGCGGAGAGCAGCCGCCTCAGCGAGGATCTCGTCGATCTCGGCGGCGGCCTTTGCGACGTAGGCCTGATCCTTGATGGAGCCGAGGTTGATCCTGACGTTGAGCGCGGCGCCCACCACGGCGGCCTCGCCGAGGATGGCGCCGATGCCGGCGTCGGTGACCGCCTGCGGATTGCCGAGGCCGGCGGCGACCTTGGCAAGCCGGCAGACCTCGACCGCGACGCGGCAGATCTCGAGCGGGACGTCGGCGGCGATGATCAGGCCATCCTGGATGGCCTGGCTGCGCGCCGCCTGCTCATCCTCACTGTCCTTCGGCATCTTGTAGGCCGTGATGACGCCACTGTACGCAGTGGTGTCTTCTTGCAGGAGCTGCTCAAGACGGCCCCGCGCCGCCTCGGACGCCCCGACGAGGGTGACGATCTCGGCCTCGACGGCGGCGAACTTCTCGCGCCCGCGCGTCAGGTTGCAGACCATCGACACGAGGGCGGCGCCGAGGGCGCCGGCGCAGGCCGACACGCTGCCGCCGCCGGGCGCCGGCTTGTTGGCGGCCGCATCGTCGAGGTAGACCTGGAGTGGTTCGGTGCAATACATGGTGGGAGCGTCGCTCACGTGTGCCTCCGGGTGCAGCAGGGATGGCCGGCGCCGCCACGGGGCCACGTCTCGCGGCCCCTTGGCGGCGCCGCGGGGCGGGCCGGCCGCAGCCGGGCCCGCCCCTGGCATCACCTTCAGGTCAGGGTCTAGAACAGGCCGATGATGCGGCCGGTCTCGACGTCGATATCGACGTCGACGGCGGCCGGCCGCTTGGCCAGGCCGGGCATGGTGCGCATCTCGCCGAGCAGCGGGTACAGGTACCCGGCGCCGGTGGCCGGCCTGATGTCGCGGATCGGCACGCGGAAGCCGCGCGGCCGGCCCTTGAGCGCCGGGTCGTGGCTCAGCGAGAGGTGCGTCTTGGCCATGCACAGCGGCAGCTTGTCGAGGCCCTGCTCGGTGAACTGCTTGATCTTGGCCTCGGCCTCGGGCAGGTAGTCCACACCGTCGGCGCCGTAGATCTTGGTGGCGATGGTCTCGATCTTCTCCTTGATGGAGGCGTCGAGCGAGTACAGGAACTTGAAGTCGCCGCCCTTGTCGGCGGCCGCCTTGACGATCTCGGCGGCCTCCTGGCCACCGTCGCCGCCCAGCGCGTGAACGTTGATCGGCACGGCGTCTTCGGCGCCGGCCGCGACGGCCTCCCGGCGCACGATCTCGATCTCGCTGTCGCGGTCGAAGGCGAAGCGGTTGAGGGTCACCACGACGGGCAGGCCGAAGAGCTTCATGTTCTCGATCTGCTTGGCGAGATTCTCGCAGCCCTTGGTGAGAGCTTCGTTGTTCTCGGCCTTGAGGAGCTCGGGGTCGACCGGCAGGCCGCCGTGCATCTTGAGGGCACGCATGGTGGCGGTGATGACCACGGCGCTCGGCGCGAACCCGCCGTAGCGGCAGATGATGTCCATGAACTTCTCGGAGCCGAGGTCGGCGGCGAAGCCGCTCTCGGTGACGACGTAGTCGGCCAGCTTCATGGCGACCTTGTCGGCGATGATCGAGTTGTTGCC
>JBAXRL010000308.1:0-4272 GCA_037131205.1 Actinomycetes bacterium
GGATCATCCTGTCGAGCATCGTTGCTGCGGAGCTCTACGCGGGCGTGAGGGGCGATGGGGAGTTGATCACGCTCGATAGCCTCATTCAGCTATTTCGTGTCGTCCCTGTATCCCCCGAGCTCGCAAGAGCAGCCGGGCTCTACAAGAGGGACTATGCAAAGTCCCATGGCGTCGGTCTGGCCGACGCCATCATCGCCGCCACGGCCCAAGCCGAGAACGCCGATCTGAACACCCTGAACACCAGGCACTACCCCATGATCAAGGGGCTGAAGCCGGCCTACACAAAGACATCCGGAGGCCAACCAAGCGTTCCAGGCGACGCTTGACAGCGCGCCTGAACGCCCAACGCTACACACTCCGGTCGGCATTCCCGGGCTTGTGAACCCATCCCAATGCGGGGATACTCCTCACAGGGGCGTTTCGCAGCCAAAGGAAGTCGTCTGGGTGGCGTCCTCGAAACAGGACCTGCTCGCTTTTCCGGACACCGTCCAGCAGATCATGGCGTCTACGTGCCGCACGCGTTCCAGAAGAAGTCCAGGCGTGGCAGCGCGACGCCCAGGCAAGACATGGAGCTCATCCGCAACCGCCTCGAGATGGCGCGGCAGTTCCGCGAGCAGCGGCGGGATACTGGCGAAGGAGAGCTGAGATGACGGACAAGGGAATCGACTACGAGGTCAGCTCCGGGAACGTGTTCGCGGACCTCGGCCTGCCGCACTCGGACGAGCTTCTGGCGAAAGCGGCGCTCGCGCACCAGATCACCAGCATCGCGTCACACCGGCATCTGACGCAGTCGCAGACCGCGGCCATCCTCGGCACGACCCAGCCCAAGGTGTCTGATCTGTTCGCCGGCAAGCTCGCGGGCTTCTCGATGGAACGGCTCATGCGGTATCTGAACGAGCTCGACCGCGACGTGCGGATCGTCGTGACGCCAAAGCCGCGAAGCCGCAGCAAGGCGACAACGAGCGTGACCTCGGGGCCCGCGCCTCGTGCTCGGGCGGCTAGTGGCTAGACGCAGAGCTGCTCGGGAGGGGGCCAACTGCGTATCCCAGTCCGATTCGATCAGCGACTCCACGGCAAGCCGATCAGCGACTCCACGGCAAGCCGATCAGCGACTCCACGGCAAGCCGATCAGCGATTCCAGGCCAAATCGATCACGGATTCCACGCCAAGCCGATCGCTCTTGAGCGGCGCCGTGGAATCCCTGAGGAGCTGCTTCTGAAGCGACGCATGGCACGACCGTCAGACTCGACCTCGTCGACGTCGAGGAGGCCGAGGTGGCCTACGGGAGAGTGTCCATGCGCGTGGCCAGAGAGATCCTGCGTCTCCAGTTCGAGGCGCGACTCTCACACCGCCAGATCGGCCGCGCCTGCGGCGCGTCCTGCTCCACGGTCTCGGAGGCGGTAGGGCGCTTCCAGGCCGCGGGCCTCTCCTGGCCGCTGCCCGCGGAGCTCCCCGACTCGGCCCTGGGGGGGCGCCTCTACCGCGAGCGCGGCGAGACCGCCAGCGACACCCGCGAGCCCGACTGGCGGCGCGTGCACAAGGAGCTCGCGCGCAGGCACGTGACCCTCGCGCTGTGGGTCTCTTGCCGACCTCGGCATAAGACCCAGAGCCGCTGCAGGGTGACCCCGGGACGCCGCAGCTCCCGGTGCAGGTGCTCATAGTCCGGTTCGGTGCGGCGGCGGGGAGAACCGCTGTTGGGTGGACATTCCTCGGTAGCGCAGGTGTACCCGCCCGGACTTGGGCTATCGTACAAGGATCGCAAGGAGGCGAGATCATGCGGTCGTATCACTTCGTCGTCGAGCGTGACCCCGAGACCGATCTGCTGGTCGGCTACGTGCCGGGCTGGCCGGGCGCGCACACCCAGGGCGCCGATATCGACGAGCTGCAGCAGAACCTGCGCGAGGTCATCGAGATGCTCCTCGAGGACGGCGAGCCGGCGCTCGAGTCGGAGTTCATCGACGTGCGCACCATCCAGGTCGCCTGACCCGCGGGCAGCCTGCCGGTCCTCAAGCCTCGGCAGGTCGTCGCTCTCCTTGAGGCCCACGGCTTCCGCGAGGCCCGCCGGCGCGGCTCGCACAAGCAGTTCCGTCACCCCGATGGCCGCTCCAGCACGGTGCCCTTCCACGTCGGCCGCGATATCTCGCCCACGCTGCTGCGCAAGATCGCCGCGGACGTCCACCTCACGGTGGATGAGCTTCTGGGTTCCCGGTGAGCGCGCCACCCAACAAGCGGATCACCCCGACTCGGTGCGCTCGCGGCTTGTCCGCGAAGCGTTGGAAAGACCACGAAAGTCCACGCCGCACTGT
Source organism: Actinomycetes bacterium (assembly GCA_037131205.1). GTDB lineage: Bacteria > Actinomycetota > Thermoleophilia > UBA2241 > UBA2241 > CAIXSE01. Next base: position 2,307 of record JBAXRL010000308.1, read on the forward strand.
TTGCGTCTGAGGTGGTGTGACGTACAATATGTGTACCGAAATACGTATGGAGGGCGCACCATGAACACGAAACTCACGCTCAGGATGGACGACCAGCTCATTCGCAAGGCCAAGGACTACTCGCACCGGTCGGGCAAGTCCGTCTCCCGCCTCGTCGCGGACTACTTCTCCCTGATCGAGTCGGATGAGGAGATCCCCGGGACGGAGATCACCCCGCGCGTCCGCTCCCTCATCGGCGCGCTCAAGGGTACTGGCGTCACCGAAGAGGACTACCACCGGTATCTGGAGGAGAAGTACCGGTGAAGGTGCTGTTCGACACCAGCATCCTCCTGGACATCCTGCTGGAAAGGGAACCGTACATCGAAGTGGCAGCGAAGCTGTTCTCGCTCGTGGACAACGGCCGCGTCGAGGGCTCGGTCTGTGCAACCGCGGTGACGACCACGTACTACATGACGGCAAAGGGGCTCGGGTCCAGGCGTGCGCACGACCAGGTCCGCACGCTACTGAGCATGTTCGATGTCGCGACGGTGGACGACGGGGTACTCCAGCGAGCCCTCGACAGCGGCTTCCGCGACTACGAGGACGCGGTTGCGCATGAGGCGGCTCGCGCCGCCGGCGTCAGCGCGATCGTCACGCGCAACACCCGGGACTTCGCCAAGGCCACGATACCCGTCTTCGAGCCGCACGAGCTACTCGCGACCATCGCTTCGCGGAAGGACTGAACGGTGCGCCGGGCGGCCCCACGTCACCCGCAACGGCCGCGACTTCACGAAGGCGACCATCCCGGGGTTCGGCCCGTACGAACTGCTCGCGGCGATCACTGCAGAACCGGGTCGAACGGTATGGATGGCTTTTCCAACAGGCGCATCGACGCAGACAAACCGGCCGTGTGAGGTATTCTCGGGTCGGGAGTCGGGCGGAGCCGGTTTGCTGGGCCTGCGCCGGCCGTTGGACGGATGCTTCGGTGCGAGTATCTGGGAGGGCGAAGAAGCACTGACGGGCTGCTGAGGCGCCTTGACGTTCAGCAGAGGCCGGAGGGAGGACGCCGATGAGCGAGGGGACTGCGCTGCGCATCGCCTGCGTGGGCGACAGTATCACATGGGGAGCCTGCATCCTGCGCCGCAAACGGGACTGCTATCCGGCCCGGCTGCAGCGGCTTCTCGGCGCCGGTGTCGTCGTGGGCAACTTCGGGAAGATCTCACACACGCTCCAGGAGTCGGGCGACCACCCCTACCGCACCTGCAAGCCGTATCGCCGGAGTGGGGAGTCCGCTCCCGACGTCGTGATCATCATGCTTGGTACCAACGACTCCAAGGCAAGCAACTGGAAGGGCCCCGCGCCCTTCCTCGAGGACTACCGCACACTTGTCGAGCACTACCGCACGCTGCCGTCGGCGCCGCGCATCTTCGTGATGACGCCGCCGGCGGTCTACGGCCACGGTAGGGCGGGCAAGGTGAAGTACACCGTAAGCACGGAGGCCATCGACCAGATGTGCACGGTCGTCCGCGACCTCGCCCGCGAGGAGGGATTGGGCCTGGTCGACGCTCACGCCGCCACGCTGGGTCACCCGGAGCTGTTCCGCTTCGACGGCGTGCACCCTAACGCGGCCGGGGCGGCGCTGATCGCCCAGGCGGCCCATGAAGTGCTCGCAGCGGAGCTGGCGTCTTCGTGAGCCTGCCGGGACTGCGGGGCCCAGCGGCCGGCGTCGAGGATGCGCGCCGAGCGGACGGCCGGAGGCTACACTGATCCCGAGGCGTCTGGGCGCCGCTCATGCGCCCGACGCTCGTACCACCCCCGCACGCTCGACCGGAGCGCCTCGCACGAAGGGATGCGCATGGCGGAGTCGGAAGTCGGTGGCGGAAAGGCGACTGCCGCGGTTCTGACGGGCGGTGCGTCGCTCCTCGCCTAAGAACCTATCGGGATAGGCCCTAAGGGCCTATCCCGATAGGGATGTGCGTGCGGGGCG
>JBAXRL010000309.1:0-4263 GCA_037131205.1 Actinomycetes bacterium
TTGATGAAGCCGAGGACGTTCGGCGGTATCTCGATGACCAGGGGGCCGTCCTTCGCGTCGAGCCAGGCGAGATTGTAGAGGATCTCGGCGTTCGCCACCGTGAACAGCGAGCGCGAGTCGAGCAGCGACTCGGTGATGAGCACGGTGTGGTTGTCGGGGCCGAAGGAACGATAGGCGGCGCGCTCCGCGAACAGGGTCGCCGCCGGCACGGCGGTGAGGAACGTCTCCACCCCGCGCTGGAAGTCCAGGTTGTCGTAGACCGCCTGCACAGTCGCCTCGTCGGGGAGGCCGTCGAAGAACCTCAGCGTCCCCAGCCGTGTCTCGACGCTGTCCGGCGTCAGGATCGACGCGCGGATGCTGGCAGCCATCTTCGGCTTCGGTTCCATATCGCGCCCTCCTCTGCCACGTCGGCAGCTCGACCATACCGAGACGTTCCGGGGCTTCACGGGCAGCACCCCACCGCCACGAGCCTTTCTACAGGGAGTCTGCGAGCGCCCGGACGCGCCCGCAATGTCCCGCAAGACAGACTGCGGGACAGTCCTGTCGACTGTCCCTGCGGACAGTCGGCGCGAGGACTCGCGGAGTTGGCACCGGCGACGCCGAGTGTTGACTCTGCCCTTGGGGGCTCTATGGTGGGCTTGGCTGCCGGCCGCTCGCATTCAGGGCCGGCAGTAGGGCGTGCCGAGGAGGGGATGCAAAGCTTGGGGACCTACGACTACAGCGGGTACCTGTGGCCGTCGTTCATCTCGACGGCGTTGATCGCCCTGCTGGCCGCCTACGGCTGGCGTCATCGGGGCATCCCCGGGGCAGTCCCATTCACCCTCGGGTGCCTGTTCGCCGTTGCCTGGTCGACCGGCGCCATGTTCCAGACGGCGGCCACCGACATAGACGTCAAGACCGCGTGGCTATACTTCCAGACACTGTGGCAGCTCCCGGTGGTGACCGCCGCCACCTGCTTCGTGCTCGAGTACGCGGGCCTCAGGCGGTGGCTGACGCGCCCCGTGCTCGTGCTGCTGGCGGTCCCGCCGGTCGTGTTCGCCATCCTCATCCTGACCAACGGCGCGCACCACCTCGTCTGGACGGGCTTCCAGGCCGCTGATGCGCTGGTTCCCGCTCGCGGACCCGCCAACATCGCCACGCTGGCTTACAGCTACGTGCTCGCCGTCCTCAACGTCGCGGTGCTCGTGTGGCTGTTCGTGACTTCACCCCGTCACCGTTGGCCGGCCGCCCTCATGATCGCCGGCCAGGTGTGCGCCCGGATCCTGCACCTGCTCCGTGTGGACGGCCCCTTCGCGGGGCGGTGGGACGCGGATCCCTTCGTCCTGCTCGTCGTGTTCGGCCTGTACGCGGTCGCGCTCTTCCGCTTCCACGCGCTCGACCCGGTGCCCGAGGCACAGAGGGCGGCCATCGACCAGATGGTCGAGGGCATGGTGGTGCTGGACACCGAGGGCCGGATGCTGGACGCGAACCCGGCAGCCGAGAGGGCGCTCGGCAGCAGGACCGCCGAGCTGCGCGGCAGGCCCGTGCACGAATTGCTGCCGGACCCCGGACTCGACGCACCCGGGGAGGCCGTGGCGCGCGACGCGGCCGCCCCCCTCGGCGGTGCCGCCGCGGACGAGCGCCGCGAGCTCGAGTTGCACGTGGACGGAGCGATTCGCCGTTACAGCCTGCACGTCGCCCCGCTGCAAGACCGGCGAGGGCGTTCACTCGGGAGGCTCATCCTGCTCCACGACGTGACCGAGGAGAGGGCGGCGCAGACGCGCCTGCTCGAGCAGCAGCGCGCCCTGGCGACGCTCCAGGAGCGCGAGCGCCTGGCGCGCGAGCTGCACGACACGGTGGGCCAGGTGCTCGGCTACGTGAGCCTGCAGGCACAGACGGCCGCCAAGAAGGTGGCGGACGGCGACGCCGAGGCCGGCGGCCGTCTACTGGCCCGCCTCGCCGCCGTCGCCCAGAGCGCGCACGCCGACGTCCGCGAGTCGATCCTGGCGCTCTCGACGGCGTCGGAGCAGTGGTCGTTCTTGCCCGCCCTGCGCCGGTACTTGGACCAGGTCCGGGCGGACTACGGCGTCCGAACCGAGTTGAAGGCGCCGGCGGACCTGGGTCCGGACCCCCTGGCCCCCGAGGCCGCCGTCCAGGTGCTGCGGGTGGTCCAGGAGGCCGTCACCAACGCACGCAGGCACGCCCCCGGCTGCGCAGTGCTCGTCGCCCTGGAGCGCCGCGGCGACGAGCTGAGCGTCACCGTCGCCGACGACGGCTGCGGCTTCGCCGTCGCGTCGGCCGAGGCCGGCCACAACGGTCACTACGGGCTCACCTTCATGCGGGAGCGGATGCGTCAGGTGGGCGGGAGCGTTGACATCGTCTCCCGGCCCGGTCTGGGGACTTCCGTCAACCTCACCGCAAGGGCCCGGGCAACACTGGAGGGAAGACGATGAGGGTCTTGCTCGCCGACGATCACACCCTGATGCTGGAAGGCCTGCAGAACCTGCTCGAGGCGCACGGCATCGAGGTCGCCGGGACGGCACGCGACGGGCGCGAGGCCGCCGAGCAGGCGAGAAAGCTGCGCCCGGACGTGATCCTCATGGACATCCGCATGCCGGAGTGGGACGGGCTCCAGGCCACGCGCGTCATCAAAGCCGAGCTGCCGGAGACCAAGGTCATCATCCTGACCACATCAGCGGACAGCGAGGACCTGTTCGAGGCGGTCAAGTCCGGGGCCACCGGCTACCTGCTCAAGAGCATGGACGCTGAGAGCCTCATCGACGCGCTCCACGACGCCGAGCAGGACGTCCCGCCGTTCGCCCCCGGCCTGGCCGCCAGGCTGCTGGCCCAGTTCGCGACGGCGCCCGGGCCCGAGCCAGCGCTCGGGCAGCGGGAGGCGCCACGCCCTCTCTCCCAGCCGCCCGACGCGACGGAGCCCCTCAGCGAGCGCCAGCTCGAAGTCCTCGCCCTCGTGGCGCAGGGACTCTCGTACAAGGAGGTCGGTGAGCGCGTCTGCCTGAGCCCGCGCACGGTGAAGTACCACATGGCCGAGATCATGCGGAAGCTGCACCTGCAGAACCGGGCTCAGGTCCTGGCCTACGCCGGCGCCCTTAGGGCCTATCCCGATAGGGATGTGCGTGCGGGGCGTTCGGGGACCGAGCGGGGCGGTCACGAGACGGTTCCCTCGTAGCCCAGCTACTTGGGAGCCGGGGAGGGGCCGCATCCGCGACGTGTCCACGGGCGCATCCGTGCGTGCAGACCTATTGGGATAGGCCCTTATGGCGCAGGGCGAGACCACCGGGTAGCTCCGGCCGCGGGAGCTCCCCGGCCTTCGGGCCCTCCCCGTCGCGGCCTTCTCCCGCCACGCCCGCTGCGGACTGTCCCCGGGGGCAGTCCCAAGACTGTCCCCGGGTCTGTCTCCCCGGACATTGTGAGCGCCCACGGTTGCTCGCAGACTCCCTGAAGCAAGGCACCACGGAGGGGATGTGGGGACGTGGCCACACGCAAGCGCATCGTGCTCTACGGCAACTCGGTCGTCGTCGGCAGCGTCGGCGCCAGCCTCGAGCGCACGCGGCAGTACGAGGTGATCCACCTGCCGCTGCCGGCGCCGAACGCCTCTGAGCTCGACGCGCTGGCCCCCGACGTCGTCGTGTTCGACGTCGACAGCGGCCACGCCGAGGCGGCCTTCGCCCTGCTCGAGACCCGGTCGGAGCTGCTCGTGCTCGGCGTCAGCCCGGAGGGCGATCTCGTCCGGCTCTGGTCCCGGCGGCACTACCACGCACGGTCGAGCCGCGACCTCGCGGCGCTGATCGAAGAGGCCTGACATGCTCCACCGGGGATCGCGCGGAGGAATCCGCGGAGAGACGTGAAGCCGCGAGGAGAGGGACCCACGTGCGTGCGAAGGCTGCTCCAGCCGCACTACATCATCCTGCCGGCCCTGGTCGTGCTCCTGATCGGAGCGGGCTCCGTGTTCGCCGCCGACAACGGTGCGACCTACCGGACCATCGACGACCGGGACAAAATCGTCGACTTCGACTCCGCCTACCCGAGGGAAGGCGCCGGACCGATGAGGGACCGGCGGCCTGCTCGGGTGGCTCACGGCGGCCCGCTGCCTTTCCCGACGGCCATGGCCGCGTGAACCGTCGGGTGACATACTCAAACTGTCCCGCTTGCTCGTGGGTGGGGTCGAAGGGGGTCCAGGGAGAGGCATGAGTCCCGTCAGTCATGCCCGGCTGCTCGCCGGGCCGCCGGAGAGACCGCCACGGCTGCAGCGCCTGCTGCCGG
>JBAXRL010000310.1:0-4260 GCA_037131205.1 Actinomycetes bacterium
GCCTATCTCGCGGCCAAGAAGCACGTCGAGATCCTCCGGCTGCTCGGGCTGCGCGGCGCCTTCGAGGCGCTGCCTGGGCTCACTCCCTCCAAGCTTCTCGACTCGAGCGCGATCATCGACGGCCGTATCCTCGACATCGCCCTCACGGGGTTCCTCGAGGGCGAGGTCCTCGTGCCGCGCTTCGTGGTCGAGGAGCTGCAGCGCCTCGCCGACTCCGCCGACGCCGAGAAGCGCGTGCGCGGGCGGCGCGGGCTCGATTTTGTGCGCCGCCTGCAGAACAGTTCGGGCGCCGTGCGCATCGACGACAAGGACTACCCCGATATCGAGGCCGTCGACGCCAAGCTCGTGCGTCTCGCCCGCGACCTCGGCGCGCAGATTGTCACCACCGATTACACGCTCAAGAAGGTCGCCGAGATCCAGGGCGTCAAGGTTCTCAACGTGAACGATCTTGCCAACTCCGTGAAGCCGGCCGTCCGGCCCGGAGAGGTCATCGAAGTCAAGATCTTGCGCGAAGGGCGCGAGCACGACCAGGGCGTGGGCTATCTCGACGATGGCACCATGATCGTCGTCGAGTCGGGCGCGCCTCTGGTGGGCGCGCGCGTCAAAGCCGAGGTGACGAGCGTGCTGCAGAGCCCCTCGGGCAAGATGATCTTCAGCCGGGTGGTCACCTAGCCGCGCCGGATACAGATGATGGGGGGTCTCGAGGTGGAGGAACAGCAGACCGACGAGCTCTGGGTCATCGTCGCCGCGGCCGGTGAAAGCCGCCGCATGGGCTTGCCTGACGGCGAGTCCAAGCAGTTCCTGCTGCTCGGCGGCGAGCCGATCCTCAACTACTCAGTGCGGCGGCTGCTCGCCATGCCGCAGGTCGATGGCCTCGTGGTGGTGCTGCACCCGTCGCACACGGTGCGCTTCGCCGGCGAGCTGCCGGCCTTCGACGATGCCAAGCCTCTGCTGATCGCCGAAGGCGGCCGCAAGCGCTCGGATTCGGTGCGCGCCGGCCTGCTCGAAGTGCCGGCGACGGCGGCCGTCATCGCCGTCCACGACGGCGCCCGGCCGCTGTTCTCGCGGCGCGTCTTCGAACGCTGCATTACGGCGCTCGCCGACGTCGACGGCGCCGTCCCCGGCATCGAGGTCAGCGACACACTCAAGCGCGCCGACCCCACCGGCGCCGTCGCGGCGACCATCGACCGCAGCGGCCTCTGGGCCGTGCAGACGCCGCAGGTCTTCAGGGCCGCCGCGCTGCGCGACGTGTACTCGCGCGCCGACCTCGACGGCGCCACCGACGATGCCATGCTGCTCGAGAGAAGCGGCTACAGGGTCGGCCTGGTGACGTCCACGCCGGCCAACGTCAAGATCACCACGCCGACCGACCTGCCGCTGGCCGGCGCGCTTCTGTCGTGGGAGGTCGAGGCCGACGTTTAGGGTAGGGAGCGGCTACGACGCGCACCGTTTCGCCGACGGGCGCCGTCTGGTGCTCTGCGGGGTCGAGATCGCTCATCCGCAGGGCCTTGCCGGCCACTCCGACGCCGACGTGGGCGCCCATGCCCTCATGGACGCCCTGCTCGGCGCCGCCGGGCTCGGCGACATCGGCGAGCTCTTCCCCGACACGGATCCGGCGTTCGCCGGCGTCTCCAGCATCGAACTGCTGCGCCGGGTCGGCGCGCGCCTCAGCGAAGGCGGCTGGCTGGTCGTCAACGCCGATATCACGCTCGTCTGCGAGCGTCCTCGCCTGGCGGACTATCGGCCGGCGATGCGGGAGGGGCTGGCGCGCGCTCTGGGGGTCGCAAGCGACGCGCTGAGCGTCAAGGCGACGACCACCGAAGGCATGGGGTTCGAGGGCCGCGGCGAGGGCATCGCCGCACACGCCGTGTGCCTCCTTACCCGTTAGACGACGACGGCCCGCCGTGGCGGGCCGTCGGGGCCACAGAGCTGAAGCTCAGGACTTGTCGGTGACCTCGCCCTTCTCGAGCTTGGCGGCTTCGCCCTTCGTCGGCTTGTCGTCGTCGTCGATGGGGGCGTCTTCCTGGAGGCCCGTCTTGAACCCGCGGATGCTCTGACCCATCGACTTGCCCAGCTTGGGCAGGCGCGTGGCGCCGAAGAGCAGGAGGATCACGAGGACGATGAGGCCGATCTCCAGAGGGCCGATGTTCGGCATATCACTCTCCTGAGGTGCTCGCCGCGCGCGCTGCGGACGGCGGCGCGATTGGGCAGGATTCGTAGGGTGGACCTGATGACACTCTACGGCTCGCTTCGGCAGCAATCAAGTCGGCGGCGGACGACGCGATGGATGCGCGGGAGGCGTCGAGCCCCGAAGGACCGGGCGGCTGGCGGACGCGCCGGAGCCGGAGGCCCGCGACCCGCGGCCCCAGGGTGGTGAGCCTGCGCCCCGCTGCGAGATACTGACCGGCGCGAGCAGCGGTACGACAGCGACCACTCTGGGTTCCACGCCGCGCTGCTCGCGGAGGCGCGGCGACGGGCGCGCGCCGCGGACCGGCGCGCGTCGCGCCGCGAGACGGAGGAGAAGGGAGCCGGCCGATGGGCGCCGATGTACATGGTCTGGGGAGGTACTCGCTGGGCATCGGCGATCGCTTCGCGCATGAGGCTGAAGCACAACTCATGGCGTTCGTCGAGGCAGCGCGCCTGGGCGTCGACGTGACTCCCGTCTGGAACAAGTCGAACCGCGAGCACCTGGTGGTCGGCTCCGCGCCGGCGGGCGTGCGCGAAGCCGCCGACGCGGCGGTGCGCGCCGTCGGCTGGCGGGGGGCGTACTTCGTCGACGCCGACCACATCACCGCCACGACGGCGGAACGCTTCCTTGAGCCGTGCGATTTCTTCACCCTGGACGTCGCCGGCGCGATCGGCCGGCCGGCCGCGGCCGCGGCCGTCGAGGCGTTCTGCTCGCGCCACAGCGAGCTTGCGGCCGGCGTGGAGGTGGCCGGCATCGACGCTCCCGTGGCGTTGTCGCGCGCGGCGACGGCGCGCGTCGCGCGCCACTACCTGGACGCCGCCGGGGAAGCGGGGCGGCTGTACCGCCTCATCGTCGCTCACCGCGGCGCGGGGACGTTTCTCACCGAGGTGTCGATGGACGAAACCGATGCGCCTCAGACGCCGGCGGAGCTGCTGGTGATCCTCGCGGCTCTGGCCGATGAAGGCATCCCGGTGCGCACCATCGCCCCCCGGTTCAGCGGCCGCTTCAACAAAGGGGTCGACTACGTCGGCGACGTGGCCGGCTTCGCCGCGGAATTCGCCGCCGACATCGCCGTCGTCACACACGCCGTCGGGACGTACGGCCTGCCGGCCGACCTCAAGCTCAGCGTCCACTCGGGGAGCGACAAGTTCTCGATCTTCCCGCTCATCGGGGAGGCCATCAGGCAGGCTGGGGCCGGGGTCCACGTGAAGACCTCGGGCACCACGTGGCTCGAGGAGGTCATCGGGCTCGCCGAAGCCGGCGGGGAGGGCCTTGCCCTGGTGCGGGACGTCTACGCCGGGGCCTACGCGCGCCGCGAGGAGCTGTGCGCGCCCTACGCGAGCGTCATCGACATCGACCCAGCCTGTCTGCCGACGCCGGCCGAGGTGCGGCGCTGGAGCTCCGAGCAGTTTGTCGCCGCGGTGCGCCACGACGCGCGGGAACCGGCCTACGACCGGGAGGTGCGCCAGCTCATGCACGTGGGCTACAAGGTGGCTGCCGAGATGGGGAGCCGCTTCACGGAGCTGCTGGCTGACTGCCGGGAGCCCATCGCACGGAACGTGACCGACAACATCTTCCGGCGACACCTGCGCCCGCTGTTCATCGACGAGCGGCCGGCGTAGCGCGGCGAACGTGGGGAGTGACGCGGGGGCGTCGCGCCGAATGGCGCGACGCCCCCGTTATCGGCGGCGTGGTGGAGCGACCGGGCGGGGCTGGTCGCGTGCGTCGGTCTTAGGCGGTCCAGAAGGCGCGTGCCGGCGCGAAGACGACGGCGATGCGGAAGACCTCCCCGCCCTGGATGGTGAAGTTGTGCAGCGTGTTCTTGGGCACGTACAGGGCGTCGCCGGGCGCGACCTCGAACTCCTCCTCGCCGACCTGCGCCTTGGCGCGGCCGGAGAGCACGTAGAAGACGTGGTCCTCGTCCGGATGCACGTCGTCGAGCGCCGCGCCGTCCGGCATGATCTCGGTGACGTGGAACTCGAGCTGCGCGCCGGGGCACGACCTGGGGTTGACCAGCGGCCAGCCGCGGGTCTTCTCGTGCTTGGGCGGATCCTGCGTGAACTCGACGCTCT
>JBAXRL010000311.1:0-4253 GCA_037131205.1 Actinomycetes bacterium
ATTCGCCGGAATTCCTTATCTTCCCTCGCAGTACTACCCCGCCGCGGCGGCTCCGGCGGCTGCGGCGCGCCATGTCCGCCTTCTCGCGGCCGTCGATCCGGAGGCTGAACGCGCAACCGGACGGAAGGGGTTGGTCATGAGGGGAAGATAAGGATCGGCTGGCGTTTCTTCTCTTCGCTCGCAGGACCACCCCGGCCGCAGTCGCTTCACGCGCGGGCGACCACCGTTTCCCGTTTCCCGCGCGCCCGCGACCTCAGAGCGCGTGCAGCTCGCGGCCCCCGCGAAGGGCCGTGCGATAGACGTGACCCGGTGCGTCGCCGTAATCGAGGATAGCGGACTCGGTGGCGACGACCAGATCCACCGGTGGACGATCGCTGCCCAGGCGCCCGTAGAGACGCTGGGCCGTCCGCCGGCGATGCGCGCCGTCCGGCATCACGATGAGGAGATCGAGATCGCCGCCCGGCTGCAGGTCGCCTCGCGCCGCCGACCCGGACAGCACGATGCGCCGCGGACCGACCTCCGCGACGATGCGCCTCACGAGATCGTCGAGCACGTGTTGCAGCGGCTTCACGCCGCCGCCTCCCCCGTCGCCGTCGTCGAACCGCGATTCGCCGGCTCCATAATACGACGACCCGGCGGCGTCTTCAGCCGGCACGGTATACTCCCGCCATGGAAGGAACCGGGCACACGCTCCCCCAGCGGGTGACCGCCGTTCTGCGCGCCAAACAGTTCCTCGTCTTCTTCGCCATCGGGCTGTACACGCTCGATTTCGCCGTGCCTATCGCCTCTGCCTGGCTGTACCGCCACGAGCCGCTCGCGGAACTGCTGCGCAACACGTGGGGGCCGCTCTCCGACGCGGTGGCCGCGCGCAGCCTGCTCATCGCGGCGTTCTTCATCGTCTACATGCTCGTCGGCGCGTGGCTGCGCGCCGGCTACATCCGTTCGCTGGTGGGGCCCTTCCATCTGCGCCCCGCGGACCGCCGTCAGTTTCTGCGGCTGCTCGCCCTTCAGCTTGCCCTCGAAGTCGTCGGCGCGCTCGCCGCCGGGGCGATCGTGCTCGCCGGCGACGACGCGCTGGTGGCCAACGCCGTGGTGCTCGGCCTGCTGGCCGTCTACTTCGTGGTGCTCTACGCCGACTACATCATCGTGATCGCCGACGTGGGGCCGCTGCGCGCCATCGCCCTGTCGCTGCGCACCGTGCGGGCCACGCTGGTCCCCTCGGCGCTGATCCTGCTGGCGGTGACCCTGCTCGGCAGCGCCGCCGTGGGCCTCCTCGACGAGAGGGTCACGGGGAGCCTCGCGCGCGCCATGCCCATGATGCTCGTGCAGTGCGTGCTCATGGGCGCCGTCGTCTTTGTCGCCGACGTCGTGCTGGTGGTGCTTTACCTGAACGCCGCGGAGACTGGCCGTCTGAAGCCTCGACCGCGCAGCGCCGGCGACGGGCGCATGCTGTAACAGCCGATGAGGGCCGAGCGGCGCGGCGTCGGCGCGGGCGCATGCCGCAGGCGGGGATGATGGCGGACGCGCGCGCCGCTCAGGCCCGCGCTCTTCCGCTCAGGCCCCATATCCCGCGCGGCGATTTCAACCAACGGGACCGTTGGACGCACGCTTGACGTATGTCCCCCTGCGGGCGCGCGACCCTCGGCGAGTGAGAACCGGGGGTCGACGGGCGTAGTCGGCCGGCTCCCCCCTGCGACCCGCCGCCCGCTGAGCGGGGCGGCGGGGCGACCCCGGCGGCATGTCGCAGAACAGTAAGATAGGGAAAGGCCCTTTCCTTATCTTACCGATTTGCACTACCCCCGCCGGGTGGCTGCGGCGGCCGCAGCGGCCCCCGCTGGCCGGCCCGCGCGACGGTTTCAACCAACGGGACCGTTGGACGTACCTCCAACGACCCCGTCAGACATACGCTTGACGCACAAGGCCCCCCGATCGCCTATGGGCCCATCAAGCTGCTGGATCGGTCGCCGGCTCACTCCCGCCCGGAGCTCGGAGAACCCTCATGCTCGACTCGAAGGTGAGGGTCGTTCCCGGAGGCGCCGTGTAGACGGCGCCGCGCGGCGCGCCCGCGTTCCCGGCGCCCCAGACGCGCCTCATGCGGCTGGCGGCGCGCACGTGTCGTTAGTCGCCCGCGATACCGCCGGCGCATCCTCCGCCGGCATCCCCCTGACCCACAGCTCGTACTCGCTGAGGTCGCCTTCGTCGTTCCAGGAGATCCCGCACCCGCCCGCGTCGAACTGAACGGCCTTGAAGAACGCCTCGTCCTTCAGCAAGCGGAAACGCTCGAGTCCAAGGAGCGGCGTACAGTCATGGACCTTCTGAATGCCGTTGACGAAGGTCACCCGCAAGCGACGCTCCGCCAACGGTAGGACCGCTTTGATCCTTGGCGCATCCATACCCGTCTCCAATGCCCCCGCCGCGGCTCACCCCGCGACGTCCGCCTCCGGCTCCGTCTCGGCCTGGGAGGGGCGCACAAAGCTGTACGGCGGCCAGGGGCCGGTGAAGCGCACCTCGATGCCCTCGCGCTGGAAGCCCGTGAGCACGGCGCCCAGCTCGGAGACGCGCTCGCGGGGGACGAGCACCGAAAGATTGAGGATCATCTGGCGATCCGGCACCTTCTTGAGCTCGTTGACACAGACCTCCGGAAAGAGGGCCGTGATCTCGCGGAAGCAGGCGCGATAGTCCTCTTCGGCCCTGGCCGTGAGCGCCTGCCGCAGGGCGCGCTCGATCTTCTGTTGCGAGAAGTAGGCGGCGCCCTTGGACTTGCCGGCCAGGTCCGCCTGCAGCGCCTGGATCTCGGCGTCGCTCGCGGCCACGGCCGCGGCGATCACGCGCGGCTCCCAGAGGAGCTGCACGCCGAGCTCCACCTTGCCGCGCAGGCGCTCGAGCGTCGCCCGAAAGCCGTCGCCCTCGGTGGTCAGCCAGTGCGCCACCTGCTCGTCGGCGTCCCGGCCGTCGCCAGGGCGGACGATGCGGTCGAAGCTCATCGGCAGCACGGTGCCCGTGCGCTCCCAGGCGGCGTCGACCACGTCGCTGTGAGCGAGCACCCACACCTTGACCCGCTCGACGTCGTCGCCCTGATAGGGCACGGCGGGGCAGTCGTGCACGAGGGCGGTGAGGCCGGCGGCGCAGATGGCGCGCACCGGCCGCTCGTCCAGGCCGCGCAGCTCCCAGTCGCCGACCTCACCCAGCACCACGCAGTACACGTACCGGGCCACCAGATCCTGCGTCGCGGCTGCGTCCTCGGGCATGCTCATCGCCTTTCCTCTCGGGTTTCTTTGATCAACGTGAGGCTCGCCACCCCGTTGGCGCTGGTCGCCGCGACCGGCGCCGCCAGCACGCCGCACGGCAGGGGCACGCTGAGCGCGCGCCGTCCGGCGTCCGTCTGCAGCGCCACCACAAGCGTGTCGCCGCCCTGCACCTGAGGCGCCCTGACCGTCTCGGCGCCGACCCCCGGCCCCATGACGACGACCACCAGCGTCTCGCCTTCGTCGTGGATCTCCACGAAGGGCTCGGCCGGATCGGCAGCGGAGGGCGCCGGGCCGGTGGCCTGCGGCGCCGGCCCCCCGGGATGCGGCCATCCCGGCGCCGACTCGGCCTGCGCCCACTGCGCGCCGGCCACGTCCGCGGCCCCGGCGTGGCGGCCGGACCCGGCCGGCGCGTCGTCGTACCCGGCCTCGCCGGGCTCGCCGGCGCGCTCCAGCCACCACTGAAAGGTGACGACCTGCCCGCTCACCCGGTCCAGGCCGCGCTCCTTGAACTCCACCGCGGGTTGGCCGAACAGGCGCTCCGCGGCGCCGTTGATGCCTTCGCGCAGCAGGGTCAGCACTTCCATGTGCGAGCGTGAGTCGGCCACGGCGGCCAACTCCTTGATATCGGCGTGACGCCGCTCCCACAGGTGCCACAGGATGCGTTCTCCGGCCGGGCTCAGCGTGGCCGCCAGCTCCTCGACCTGATCCTCGCGGACGATCATGGGCTCAGCGCCGGAGGCCGGGCGCGACGCCGAGCGTGAGGCACGAGCCGGCCGGGGGCCGGCCGGCAGGCGGGAGGCACGGGCGCCGTCCGGCGCGCCCGGCGCCCGGGCGGCATCCTTCGCGGCGGCCGCCCGCTCGGCTTTGGTCAGCGTCATGATCTCGTCGTACCAGCGGCCGGCGTCCGCGGTGATGAACCAGGCCAGCCGCGGCCGCTTCTGGTTGGGGAGCACGTACTTGAGCCTGACCACGTCCTTGTGCAGCAGGATGAACTTGCGGCGCTCC
>JBAXRL010000312.1:0-4252 GCA_037131205.1 Actinomycetes bacterium
CGCGCCGCCGCGCAGCGCATGGGGCAGCTCATCGACGACATGCTGATGCTGTCGCGGGTCACCCGCCGCGAGATGGTGCGCGAGCAGGTCGATCTGTCGGCGCTGGCCCGCGCCGTCCTCGCCGACCTGCGGGAGGCGCAGCCGCAGCGCGCCGTCGAGGCGGACGTGGCCGACGATCTCGTCGCGAGCGGCGACCCGGCGCTGCTGCGCATCGTGCTGCAGAACCTTCTCATGAACGCCTGGAAGTTCACCTCACGGAGGCCCGAGGCGCACATCGCGGTCGGTGAGGTGCGCCGCGACGCCGGCGCCGCGTACTTCGTGCGCGACGACGGCGCCGGCTTCGACGCGACCTACGTCGACAAGCTGTTCACGCCGTTCCAGCGCCTCCACGCCGCCGAGGAGTTCCCCGGCACGGGCGTCGGCCTCGCCACGGTGGCGCGCATCGTGCGGCGGCATGGCGGCTCCGTTTGGGCCGAGGGGGCTGTAGACTGTGGGGCGACGTTCTACTTCACGCTCCACTGAAAGGGGGGGGGACTGGTGTTCGAGGAACGGCTCATCCTGCTGGTCGAAGACAACGACGACGACGCCCAGCTCACGCTGCGCGCGCTGAAGCTGAATCACGTGGCCAACCGTGTCGACGTGGCGCGCGACGGCGCCGAGGCCCTGGACTACCTGTTCTGCCGCGGCGCCTACTCCGGCCGCGACCCCAAAGTCCTGCCGCAGGTGGTGCTGCTGGATCTCAAGCTGCCCAAGGTCACCGGGATGGAGGTGCTCGAAGCGATCCGCCGTGAGCCGCGCACCAAGTGGCTGCCTGTGGTGATCCTCACGTCGTCCAACGGCGAGACCGACCTGGCCAGATGCTACGCTCTGGGCGCCAACAGCTACATCCGCAAACCGGTCGATTTCACGCGGTTCATGGAGGCGGTCAACAGCCTCGGGATGTACTGGCTGATGCTCAACGAGAAGCCGCCCGCGACGGGGCTCTGAGGCGGAGCCGGTGAGCGTCGCCGTCCTGTTCGTCGAAGACGCGCCCGACGACGCGGAGCTGCTGCTCCGCGAGCTGCGGCAAGGCGGGCTCGAGGTCGAGTGGCGCCGCGTCGAGACCGAAGGCGCGCTGCGCGAAGCGCTCGCCGCGCGCCGCTGGGACGTGGCGCTGCTCGACTACGTGCTGCCGCGCTTCAGCGCCCTGCACGCCCTGCCGGTGATCCACGAGCTCGACCCCGACCTGCCGGCGATCGTCGTGTCGGGGACCATCGGCGAGGACGTGGCCGTGGGGGCCATGAGGGCGGGCGCCGCCGACTACATCCTGAAGGATGACCTGCGGCGCCTCGTGCCCACGGTGGAGCGCGAGGCGCGCGAGTGCGCCGCCAAGCGCGAAGGGCGCGCGGCCGTGGCCGCGCGCGACCTCAGCGAAGCGCGCTACCGCACTCTGTACGACCAGTCTCCGGCCGGCGTGTTGCTCTACGACGACGCCCTCCGCATCACCGAGTGCAACGCGCGCCTCGCGGCGATCTCGGGGGTGCCACGCGAGACGCTCCGTGGCATGGATCTGGGGGCCATCAAGGCGCCGCGGATGGTGGAGGCGCTACGCCGCGCGCTCGCCGGGGACAACGGGGCCTTCGAGGGTCCGTACACGCCCGCTTTCACCGGCAGGACGCTCTTCGTGGCGCTGACCGCCGCCCCGCTGAAGGACGGCGAGGGGGCGGTCGTCGGCGGTTTCGCCGTCGTGCAGGATCTGACGGAGCGTCAGGAGTTCCTCGGGACGATCCGCAAGCTTGCCTACGAGGACGGCGTCACCGGGCTGCCCAACGCGGCGCTGTTCCGCGACCGGCTGCGCCAGGCCGTGACTCTCGCGAGAGGCGAGCGGCGGGGGCTGGCGGTAGCCATCGTCGACCTCGACCGCTTCAAGCAGGTCAACGACACGCTCGGCCGCTCCGGCGGCGACCGTCTGCTGCGCGGCGTGGGGCGCCGTCTGCGCAAGGCCCTCGACGACGGCGCCACCGTCGCGCGGGTGGCCGCCGACGAGTTCGCCGTCCTGCTGCCAGCCGTCGGCGAGCCGGACGCCGCCGCCGTGGCCGAGAGCGTCCTCGGCGCGCTGCGCCGCCGCTGCCGCATCGCCGGGCACGACCTGTACGTGAACGCCAGCGTGGGGCTGGCCCTGTACCCGTCCGACGCCGCCGACGCCGAGGCGCTGATGAGGTTCGCCACCGAGGCGATGCAGGCGCAGAAGCGCCACGGCGGCAGCGGCTGGCGCCTGTACGACGAATCCATGAGCCGGCGCGCCGTGGAGCGTCTGCGCCTGGAATCGCGTCTCCACCTGGCTCTCGAGCGCCACGAGTTCGTGGTGTACTACCAGCCCCTCGTGGGCGGCGCGGACGGGCGCCTGGTCGGTCTGGAGGCGCTCGTGCGCTGGCAGGATCCGGAGCACGGTCTCGTCCCGCCCGGCGCCTTCATCCCGATCGCCGAGGAGACGGGGCTCATCGTGCCGCTGGGCGAGGGGGTGCTCGCCGCGGCCTGCGGCCAGATGGCGGCCTGGGTCGCCGAGGGGCTCGAGCCGGGCCGCGTGGCGGTCAACCTCTCGGCGCGGCAGTTCCGTCAACAGGATCTCGTCGAGGTCGTCGAGCGGGCGCTGGCGCGGAGTGGCCTGCCGCCGCGTATGCTGGAGCTCGAGATCACCGAATCCACGGCCATGGACGACGCGGGGTTCACGCGTGAGGTCCTCGGCCGCCTGCGCGGGCTGGGCGTACACAGCGCGCTGGACGACTTCGGCAGCGGTTACTCGTCGCTCAGCCAGCTCAGCACGCTGCCCTTCGACGTGCTCAAGATCGACCGCGCCTTTGTCGCCGGCATCGGTCGGCGCAGCTCGGAGGCGGCGATCGTGCGCGCCGTGATCGCCCTCGGCCACGAGCTGGGGCTGACCGTGGTGGCCGAGGGCGTCGAGACCCCTGAGGAGCTCGCGTTCGTGCGCGAGCACGGCTGCGACCAGGTGCAGGGCTTTCTTTTCAGCCGCCCGCTGCCGGCGGAGGAGGCCGCCGTTCTGGTGGCGCGCGGCGCCTTCGACATGTGAGGGCGGCCCGTCGCGCCCGGCGTCTCCGGCAGCCGACGGGTTAGAATCGCCGCGACCAAGGAGACACCGTGGCCGACCCAGCGCTCGAGAACCGCCTCTTTCTGCTCGACGGCAGCAGCCTCGCCTACCGGGCCTTCTTCGCGCTGCCCGAGAGCATCACCACGCGCGACGGCTTTCCCACCAACGCCATCTACGGGCTCAGCCAGATGCTGCTCAAGATCGTCACCGAGTACCGTCCGGCGAGCATCGTCGTCGCCTGGGACGCCCGCGAGAAGACCTTTCGCCACGAGGAGTTCGAGGAGTACAAGGCGCAGCGGCCGCACATGCCGGAGCCGCTGTCGCAGCAATGGAGCCGCTTTCCCGAGCTGATGGGGGCGTTCGGCATCGTCAACCTGGTGAAGCCCGGGTACGAGGCGGACGACATCCTCGGCACGCTCGCCGAAGAGGCCAGGCGGCAGGGCGTGGGCGCGATCGTCGTCACCGGCGACCGCGACGCCATGCAGGTCGTCGATGACGACATCTGGGTGATGAGCACGGGGCGCGGCATCACCGACGTCAAGATCTACACGCCGGCGGCCGTGCTGGAGCGCTTCGGCGTCACGCCCGCCGCGATCCCCGACTACATCGGGCTCAAGGGCGACACCAGCGACAACATCCCCGGCGTGCCCGGGGTCGGGGAGAAGACGGCGGCGGCGCTGCTGCAGCAGTTCGGCAGCATCGAGGCGCTGTACGAGCGCCTCGACGAGGTCAAGAGCGAGAAGCGGCGCGCGCTACTGGCCGCGCACGAAGGCAGCGCGCGCCTCTCCAAACGTCTGGCGACGATGGTGCTCGACGTGCCGCTCGAGGAGGACCTCGTCGAGCTCGTGGCGCGCGGCGGCTACGAGCTGCCCATGGAGAGCGTCGATGCCGTCTTCGAGAAGTACGAGTTCCGCGCCCTGCGGCGCCGGCTGCGGGAGGTGGCCGGCGGCGGCGCCCGCTCCGCGGGCGCGCCGGCCGGCGCGCAGACGGCCGGCGAGACCGTCGCGCAGGCCGGTGCGGCTGCGGCCGCCGGCCCCGGCGTGCGCCTCGTGCACGAGCCCGACGTAGGCCCGCTGGCGGCGGCGCTCGAGCGCGCCGAGACGGCTGTGGCCTTCGAGCCGCTTGACGACGGCGAAACCGGCTTCGCCGTCGCCGTCCATTCCGGCG
>JBAXRL010000313.1:0-4243 GCA_037131205.1 Actinomycetes bacterium
AGCGCGTCGCAGAAGCGCTTCAAGGCGATCATGGTCGACGTAGGTCTTGTGCAGCGCCTCTGCGGCTTGCGCGCCGATCTCGAATATGCTCGACGGGATCTGCTCAAGGTCTTCCAGGGCGCCCTCGCCGAGCAGTTCGTCGGTCAGGAGCTGCTGGCCGCGTCCGGCGGCGAGCTCTACTATTGGGCGCGCGCGGAGCGCGGCAGTACGGCCGAAGTAGACTACCTCATCGACGTTGCCGGAAGGGTGACGCCGATCGAGGTCAAGGCGGGCCCGGCCGGCCGCCTGCGCAGCCTGCGCATGCTCCTCGAGCGGTATCCACAGGCGGCGCCAGGCGTGGTCGTATCGAGCGCCGCCTATGGGACGCTGCCCGCGCAGCAGCTCATCTTCGTGCCGCTCTACTATGCCGGCGCCGTTGCATCAGCTTCATGACGCCGGCGCGCCTACCCGAGAGCCCAGAGCGCGAGCGCTGCCGGCACGGCGGTCCAGCGCTCGCTCACCTGCAGCAGATCCCGGGTCACGAGGAGCACCGGGCTGCCGGGTAGGGCGCGGCCGATAGCGCTCGCCTTGCGCATGTCCGGGCTGCGCTGGTAGCGGACTTCCACGGCGACCGGCGCCGCGCGCTGCCCGCACACGAAGTCGATCTCGCCGCCGCCGGCCGTCTGCCACACGTGCAGCGCGTCCGGCATGGCGAACGTCTCGGCTTGGCGCGCCGGCGGTTCGCAGCGTCGAAACAGCGCCAGAGCCACGAGGTTCTCGACGAGCGCGGGCATGTCCACCGCGAGGCCCGGCGCCAGGTCGTGCGCCACCGTGTGCAGCAGGGGGTCCGCGAAGTAGATCTTCTTGTCCCTGGAGATCGAGGCGCTGCCCGCGTCGCGCCGCCACGAATAGATCACGAGCACGAAGTAGGCGGCCGCCAGGAGCTCGAAGTAGCCCCGCACCGTGGAGCCGTGCGGCCCTTGCCCCGGTCGGCGGCGCGGCCCAAGGCTCACGTCCATCTCCCTGGCCAGGCGCGCCCAGTTGACCTTGCTGCCAAGCGCGCGTGTGACCCGCTCCAGGAGCGCGCGCAGCGCGGGCTCGCCGGCGCCCTTGTGCGCCACCTCTTTGCTCAGCGCGTCGTGCACGACACGCTTGAGCGCCTCGGTCGGGGCCGGCGCGCCTGCGGCCGCTTCGGCGACAGCCGCCGGCAGGCCGCCGAACGCCGCGTACAGCTCGAGGGCGCGCTGCAGAGCCGGCAGATGGACGCGCGCCTGCTCCAGGAGGCCGGCGCCCTGCTCCCCGGCGAGCTGCGCCGGCGAGAGCTCGGGGGAGGCGGGGATGCGGCCGTCGAGCGCCCGCGCGAACACCGCGAAGCCGCGAGGCAAAGCCAGGAAGTCGATGCCGGCGCCGCGTCGCCCCGGCAGGCGCTCCGCGGCGCCCACCTTCAGGTCGATCGCCGACGAGCCGGTGCAGACCACGACGTCGCGATCGACGATGCCGGTATCCCAGAGATACTTCACCGCGACCTGCCAATCCCGGACCGCTGTGACCTCGTCGAGCAGCAGTAAGGCGCCTTCTGCGCAGCGGCTCAGCTCCTTGGCTCGGCGGACGGTGTCCACGACGGCGCCGGAGGTTTCGCCCGCCAGCAGATCGAGCGTGACATAGAGCACGTCTGTGGCGGGCCGGCCGCCGGCAAGAGCCCGCCTCGCCAGGAGCTTCAGCTCGGTGGACTTCCCGACCTGCCGGGGACCGCGCACCACGTGCACCGCGGGCTCCGCCAGCGGGATGCTGTCGGCGACGAGCGAGGGTAGCTCGACCGGCTGGGCGGCCAAGCGGCGCAGGTGCGGGTCGTGACCCTCCCAAGCGTCGGGCTGCGACCACCAAGGGTTCTGTTCGATCAGCAATGCATCGGAAAGAGTCATGCTATTTCCAGAAGATACCATCTCTTTTCTGGAAATCAACAGCCACAAACCGATGATTGATTGGCCTCACTGCGCCAGAACCTCGGCCTGTGGGCACACTCGGCGTCGATGCGCAGCCTCATCCCTTACCCCTCGATGACGAGGCACACCCTGTCGCGGCCCTGCGACTTGGCGAGCAGCAGCGCGGCGTCCGCCGCGCCCAGCACGCCGTCGCTGTCCGCGGCCGACGCGGGGAAGGCGGCGACGCCGATCGATGCCGTCACGCGCATCGTGTCGTGGCCGATGTCGATGGCCGCGACGGAGTCGCGGATGCGCTCGGCGAGCGTCCGCGCCTCCTCCAGGGCCGTGCGCGGCAGGATGATCGCGAACTCATCGCCGCCATACCGCGCCAGGAAGTCCGACTCGCGCGAGCACGCGCGCAGCACGTCGCTGACGGCGCGCAGCACTTCGTCGCCCTTCTGGTGGCCGATGGTGTCGTTGACCGCCTTGAAGTGGTCGAGGTCCATCATCAGCAGGCAGAACGTCTCTCCGTAGCGCTCGGCGCGACGCACCTCGGCGCTCAGGGTCTCGTGGAAGTGCCGGTGGTTGTGGAGCCCGGTGAGGCCGTCGCTGATCGCCTGGCGTTCCAGCTCCTCGTAGACGCGCGCGTTCTGGATGGCGATCGCCGCCATGTTGGCGAAGAGCATGGTCGGCTCGAGCTCGCGCTCTTCGAAAAGCCGACCGTCCATGCGGTCGAGGCAGAGCACGCCGGTCACCTTGCCGCGCACGTTGAGCGGCACGATGATCGAAGCCTGCAACTCTCCCTCCTCGGTGCCCGGCACGAGCGCCCCGCGCGGGTCGCCCAGCATGTCGTTGACGAGCTGGGCCTCGTTGTGCAGCAGCACCCAGCCGCTGACGCCGACGTCCAGAGGCGCGCGCCAGCTCGCCATCTGCTCGACGTCCTGGTCGCTGGCGTAGCCGCAGTACAGCTCGCCGGCGCCTTCGTCCACGAGCCGGATCTCCATGGCGTCGTACTCGACGATCTGCCGGAGGAGCGCGGCGATCTGCGCGAAGAGCTCGCGCTCGTCGAGCGTCGAAAGCAGCGCTGCGCTGAGGTCGAGCAGCACGTGCCGCAGCGCCAGCTGAGCCTCGAGCTGCCCGCGGGCGGTCTCGAGCTGCTGGTACTGGCGCGCGTTCTCGATGGCCACCGCGGCATGCGTGGCGAACACTTCCAGCGACTTGATCAGGTCGAGAGTCGGCAGGCTGCGGTCGACCGGGTCGTACAGGTCGAGGACGCCCATGAGCTCGTGCTGCTTGTCGTAGAGAGGCACGAGCAGGTCGTCGTTAGTGGCCCACTCGTCCGCGCTCCGCGGCCCCAGGTCGAGGGGCGGCAGGAAGTGAAGCTGCTCTGCGGTCCACTCGTGCCGACGGTGGTCGACGAAGTAGGACGAGCCGATCTGGTACCGCGCCTGGAAGAGCTCGTCCCAGATGTGGCGCGGCGCCGGCAGGTCGAACAGCTCGCGATCGTAGTCGGGGTGCTCGCCGACCGTGGCATGCACGCGAAAGGTGTCGCCGTCGGGCTCCGCCAGGTACACGGTGGCCTCGCGAAACCCGAAGGTCTCGCTGAGGGCCGTCGCGATGACGTGCACAATCGCCTCGAGCTCGAGGCTGGACTGCAACTGGTTGGCAAGCGCGACGAGGCCGCGCAGCAGTTCCACCTCGCCGCGCTCGGCCTTGCGGTTCTTCGCTCGGAACGCCATCCGTCTCCTCGGCTCGACACGGCCGCGCGAAAGCGCGCGCGGGATTCTACTCCCGGTGCGCGCCCGCTGGGCGGCCGCAACGCGGCCGTGCCTGTCCTTGCCCGCAACGAGAGTTGTCGACAGGGTGAGGCGATTGCTTGAGCCGACTGCGCATCTGACCTTGCAAGAAGGTCAGATATGGCGTAAACTGTCCTTGTCAGCAGGCCAGTTGTAGGAGCACAGCGAGGTGGATCTCGAGTTCATCGTAGCGGAATCGCGTGAGGCGCGCCTACCGGCGCTGACGCCGCGGCGCCTCGACGTACCCGACATACCGAACAAGGCCGCCGTTCTCATCGGCATGCGCCGCTCCGGCAAGACCTATCTCATGTATCAGGAGATGCAGCGCCTTCTGGCGAGTGGCGTCGACCGCCGCGACGTTCTCTACGTGAACTTCGAGGACGACCGCCTGCAACCGGCGGAGCCCGGGCTCTTGAGCGATCTGCTGGAGGCGCACTATCGGGTTCATCCGGCGCCTCGAGAACGACGCGCCTACCTGTTTCTCGACGAGATCCAGATGGTCCCCGGCTGGCCGCGGTTCGTGCGACGGATCCTGGACACGGAACT
>JBAXRL010000314.1:0-4234 GCA_037131205.1 Actinomycetes bacterium
TGCGGGCATCGCCGGCTTGCCGCCGCAAGCGGGCCTCTACGCGCTGGTCGCGTCGTTGCTCGTCTACGCGCTGCTGGGGACCGCGCGCCACCTGTCGGTCCAGGCAACGTCGGCGACGGCGGCGCTCCTCGCTACCTCCGTCGCGGCGGCGGTGGCCGCCGCGGGGGCTGCCTCCGATCCGAAGACTTACGCGGCCTACGCCGCGGGGTTCGTGCTCGTCACCGGCGCGGTATTCCTCGCGGCGGGCATCGCCAGGCTGGGCTTCATCACCCAGTTCCTCTCCAAGCCGGTCATGGACGGCTTCGTGGTCGGACTCGCCCTCTTCGTGACGGTCGGGCAGCTCTCCAAGCTCTTCGGCGTGGAGAAGCCCGAGGGCAACACGATCCAGAAGCTCGTGGGGACAATCAAGGAGTTGCCCCAAGCCGACTGGACCACCTTCGCGGTGGGAGCCGCGGCGCTGGCTCTGCTCTTCCTGCTCCCGCGCCTGAGCCGGAAGATCCCGGCCGGCCTGGTCGTGCTGTTCGGGGCGATCGCGCTGAGCGCGGCGCTCGATCTGGAGGGCGCCCACGGCGTTGCAGTCGTGGGCACGCTGCCGCAAGGGTTGCCGACGCCCTCGCTGCCGGACGTGCCGCTCTCCGCATTGGCCGGGATGGTGGTGACGGCGATCGGCGTCGTGCTGGTGGCCTACAGCGAGGCGCTGGGCGTCGCCCACGAGTTCGCCGAGAAGCACGGCTACGAGGTCGACGCCGACCAGGAGCTCAACGCCCACGGCGTGGTCAACCTCGTGAGCGGCCTGCTCGGCGGCATGATCGCCGGCGGCGGCATGTCGGCGTCGGCCGTGAAGGAGGGCGCCGGCGCCCGCACTCAGGTCGCGAACCTGATCGCCTGGGGCGTGACGATCGTGACGCTGCTCTTCCTCACGCCCCTGTTCGCGCCGCTGCCCGAAGCGGTGCTGGCGGCGCTGATCATCCACGCGCTCTGGCACCTCGTCACCTCGCGCAAGCTGGCGAGGCTCCGGCGCGCGGCGCCCGTCGAAGTCTGGTTCGGGGTCATCACACTCTGGGGCGTGCTGCTGTTCGACGTCCTGGAGGGCATGATCATCGGCCTGTTCGCCTCGCTGCTCTTCGTGATCTACAGATCCAGCCGTGCGCATCTGTCCTCGCTGGGGCGCGTGCCCGGCGTGCCCGGCGTGTATTCGGACCTGGTCCGGCACCCCGAGGACGCGCCGGTGCCGGGGGTCCTGATCGTGCGCCTCGACGCGCCGCTATACTACGCCAACGCGCTCACGGTCAGAGAGGCGGTGAAGTCGATGATCGCCGGCACGCAGCCGCCTCCGCAGGCCGTCGTCTTCGACGCCGGCGCCCAGGACGAGCTCGACGTGACCAGCACGGACATGATCAAGGGACTTGTGAAGCAGCTGCGCGAAGGCGGTCTCCAGGTGTACTTCGCCGACGTGCACGCACCTATCCTCGAACGCGGCCGCCAGACCGGCCTCCTGGAGACCATCGGCCAAGACCATGTGTTCCCGACGGTGGACGCCGCCGTGCGTCACATCGAGGCAGAGACAAGATCCACGAATCCGAATACAGGAGGAAGCCGCGATGACTGACAACGACCTCACATCCCTGCCGGCGCCGACGTTCGCCGGTGGCGACAAGGCGATCACCCTGACGCCGGTCGTCGGCACGCCGCGGCGCGAGTACACCGAGACGTTCGTGCCCGGTGAGGAGGTGCTCGAGGACGGCGAGTTGCGCGTGACCGTGCTCGGCAGCGGCAATCCATGGCCGACCCGCGCGCAGGCCTCTGCGAGCATCCTCGTCGAGGTGGGCAACCCCGAGCGCGACCTCCTCGTCTTCGACCTCGGCACCGGGTCGCTCGCCAACTACGCGAGCCTGAAGCTGCCGATCAACCTGCTCGACAAGGTCTTCTTCAGTCACCTGCACGCTGACCACACCGCCGACCTGATCACGCTCTCCGGCAGCTACTCCAAGGTAGGGCGCGCCGACGGCCCGGTCAGCGTCTGGGGTCCCAGCGGGACCGAGCCTCGTCTGGGCACGAAGTCGTTTTGCGACGGAATCGAGATGGCGCTCGCTTGGGATACCGAGGCCGGGAAGGGCCATATCAACGAGGACAGCATGCGGATCGAGGCACACGAGTTCGACTGGAGCCAGACCGCGGTGGTGTACGAGGCGAACGGCGTGAAGGTGACGTCGTTCCCTGTTGTTCACGCACTGACCGGCGCCGTCGGCTACCGACTTGATTTTGCGGGCCGTTCGTTCTCCTACTCGGGCGACACGTGTGCGGCTTGGCCGCTCGTGCGCGCGAACGAGGGCGGCCTCGACCTGCTCATCCATGAGTGCTTCCCTCCGGCTGCGGCACTGGCCGCCGCTTCAGGACTTTCGATCGAGGGGGCGACGATCGCGCTGAATGCCGCGCATAGCTCGCCGACGGCAGCAGGGAAGGTGTTCAGCCTGGTGAAGCCGCGCATGGCGGGTCTATGGCACACGCTGCTCTCGCCGGTGGTCATCCCCATGATCGAACAGGAGCTCCGAACGGTCTACGACGGACCGGTCGTTCAGACCCAGGACCTGACGGTGTTCAACGTCACCAAGGAAGCCGTGGTCGCGCGTCAGGCCCAGGTGATGGACCAGCTCCCGCCGATCCCCGGGGTGCAGCGCGCGACGTTCGTTCCGAAGCCGCCGGCCGCTCCTGAGTGGTGGGCCGAGGCGCGCATCCCGCTGGACTGAGACCAGATGCCTTGAGACGAAGCGCGGCGTTCCTCGCCGTGGCCAGAAAGGGGTGGGGAGCGTGAGTGCAGTGAACAGCGGAGGCGCGGGCCAGGAGGCGCCGTCCCCGCGCATGCTCGGCCGGACGCTCCACAGGCACCGGCGCCTGCGCATCGGCCTCATGCAGCTGGCCTACGTCGCTGCCGGGGTCGTCCTGGGGGTGGTCGTCCCGCGCATCCCGATCGGGTTCACGGTGCCGCGCGGCGAGACGACCCAGATGCTGTTCGCGGTGGGCGCAGGCCTGCTCACCTTTCTCGCCATCGTCTTCTCGCTGGTGTTCCTGGTCGTCCAGTTCGGGTCGACCACGTACACCCCGCGCCTCAATCTCTTCTACACCTCGCCGAGGATCTGGCGCAGCTTCGCCTTCATGACCGGGGTGCTTGTGTTCGCCTTCGTCGCGGCCTACAGCGAGACGTTCGTCCCTGCCTCCGGGAGCACGGGCACGGACACGATGAGCGGGCTCGTCCCGATCGTCACGATCGCCTTGCTCATCGCGGCGATCGTCATCTACCGCAACCTGCAGATGAGCGCCTTCGGCTCGGTCGAGCTCGGCGCCGTGCTCGCGCAGGTCACCGAGCGGGGGCGCCAGGTGCTCGAGGGCGTGTACGCGGACGAGCCGCCGCGAGATACCGCCCAGAGCCATGGTCCCCGCGCCTTGCCCGACGGCAGGCGCGGCGTGGTGTGGACGAGGCGTCCCGGCATCATCCAGGACATCGACGTCCCCAGGATCATCGCTGCGGCCCGCAGCTCTGAGGCGGCGGTCGAGATCGTGGTCCCGATCGGCGAGACGGTGCACACTCAGGCTTCGGTCGCCATCGTTCACGGCTCCGTCGACCCGTCGTTGGATGCCGCAGTGCTGCAGGCGATCCGAACTGGGACCGGTCGCACGTTCGAGCAGGACCCCACGCTCGCGCTGCGCGTGCTCGTCGACATCGCCCTGCGGGCGCTGTCGCCGGCGATCAACGACCCCACCACGGCCGTCCAGGCCGTGGACAGCGAAGAGAGCCTGCTGCGTCTGCTGATCGGCCGCGACCTCGACGTCGGCGAGATCACCGGGCCGAACGGCAGGACGCGCGTGCTGCTGGTCCTGCCCAGCTGGGAGGACTACGTGGCCCTCGCCATCGACGAGATCGTCGAAGCGGGTGCCGGGCAGGCGCGGATCCGGCGGCGTCTCGAGCGCCTGCTGCGCGACCTGCTCGCGCTGGCGCCCGCGAGCCGCCGCGAACCACTTCAAACGCGCCTGGACGACCTCACATCAAGGTGGCCGGCGACCCAGCCAGACGCAGCGTCGTCCGTGTCGCGCGGGCACGCCACAACGTCCGATTCAGCCCCGGGAGGTTGAGATGACCAAGCCCGCCTCGTCTGCGGCCACGTCTACGAAGGTCGCCCGCCATGCCGCGACCCCGGTCGCCGGCGCTATCGCAGGAATCATCTTTGCCGTGCTGTTC
>JBAXRL010000315.1:0-4224 GCA_037131205.1 Actinomycetes bacterium
GCCGAGGAGCTGCGCGCCAAGCCGTACTTCATCCAGTACGGCGAGCCGGTCAGCCCACTCATGCATCCGAAGGAAGTCCTCGACAAGCTGCTCTTCTGCGCCGACTGGGGCATCCCGCTGGTCTACGCGCCGGCGCCGATGGCGGGTGCGACCGCACCGATCACGCACGCCGGCCAGATCATGCAGGGCGTGGCCGAGTCGCTCTTCGGCCTGGTCATCCATCAGCTGCGCCGGCCGGGCGCGCCGTTCATCACCGGCTCGGCCTCGGGCAAGCTCGACATGAGCACCCTGCAGACGCTGTACAACGCCGCCGAGCGCTACACGACCGATCTCGGCGTCCTCGAGATGGCTCGATGGCTGGACATCCCCAACTGGAGCTTCGCCGGCACCAGCGACTCACACTGCGTCGACGCCCAGGCGGCCATCGACGCGACCCAGGTCACCCTGTTCTCGATGCAGGCCGGCGCCAACCTGAACCACGATGTCGGCTACCTCGACTTCGGGCTCACGTGCGCGCCCGAGCTCGTGGTCATCGTCGATGAGATCATCTCGATGAACCGCCGCGTGTTCGAAGGCATCGCGGTCAACGACGACACGCTGGCCGCCGACGTGGTCGCCGCGGTCGGCCCCGGCGGCGACTTTCTGCGGACCAGGCACACCAGGGTCCACGCGCGCGCCCTGCAGTGGAAGCCCACCATGTTCAACCGTGTCACCCAGGCGCAGTGGGAGGCCGAGGGCTCGCTCGACCTGCGTGAGAAGGCGCGGCGCAAGGCCCTCGGCATCCTGGCCGGCCATAGGCCGGAGCCGCTTCCGGCGCACGTCGAGAAGATCATGGACGGCCTCGTCGAAGCCTTTGTGGACGCCGGCGTGCGAGACGCGACATGAGCCGGTCCGCGCCTCGTTCCCGTTCTTCCTTGGCGCGCCCCGCGGCACAGGTTGCAGGCTTCGACTTCCCGGTCGACGTGGCGCTGCTGCGGCGCGTCGTGGGCGCGATCTCATCGGTCGGGTCTTATCCGCTGGGCTCCCGCGCCGCCGGCACGCCGGAGGAGCACGAGGTCACCGAGCTCGTTGCCGCGGAGATGCGCGCGATGGGGCTGTCGAGCGTCGGCTTCGAGGATGTCCCTGTCGACGCGTGGCGGTTTCGGGGCGCGTCGGTCAGCGTCGAGGGTGGCAGCCGGTTTGAGGGCGCGTCGATGGCCGGCGTGCCGGCGACTCGCCGTTCCGGCGTGACCGGCGAGCTCGTCTTCGTCGGCGACGGGCGGCGCGACCGTCTCGACCGCCTGGACCTTTCCGGCAAGGTCGCGCTGGTCGATTGGCGGCGCGCGTCGGTGTGGATCAGCGAGATCGGCCTCGAGCTGGGGAGGCGCGGCGCGGCGGCGATCGTTCTCGCCTGCCTGGATGGGGCGGAGCGGTTCCAGGGCCCGGACGCGCTGGGCACGTCGGTGGGGCGGTGGCACCCCGCGGCGCCGTCCCTGGTCACGATGCGCAAGGCCGACGCGCTTGAGCTGGTCGAGCGCTGCCGGTCCGGGGCGCCCCGGGTCACGGTCGTCCTGGACGCCGAGATCGACCGGCAGGCGCGGGGACGGAACGTCGTCGGCATTCTCTGCCCGGAGAAGCGCGGCGCGCCGCTCGTCGTCGGCGCGCATCACGACGGCTGGTTCCGCGGCGCCTTCGACAACGCCAGCGGCGTCGCCTCGATGCTCACGATCGCCAAAGCGCTCGTCGAGGCGAAGTGGCGGCCGAACCGTCCCGTCTGGTTCGTCTCCCACACCGCTGAGGAATTCGGCCGGCTCGACGACGACTCACCGTGGTGCGTCGGCGCGTGGCGCCAGGTCGCGGTCGCCCACCCCGAGTGGGGATCCACGGCGCCGTTCTACCTGGACATCGAAGCATCGGGCCGCCCCGAGCTCCCGCTCCTGGTCCTCGGCCCCGTCGAGCTGCGCCGCTTCGCCACCCGCTGGTGTCGCATGGCCGAGCGGGACGGGCTGCTGCCCCCAGGGTGGCGCTTTGCCGGCCCTTCGACCGGTACTCACCAGTGGCCCTTCCAGCTTGCCGGCGTTCCGGGCCTGAGCGTCTTCAACTGGCACACGGACTTTCAGCGCACCGACTACCACACGACGAACGACACCGTCGACAGGCTCGACTTCGCGCACCTCGCGAATCTCTCTCGCCTGCATGCCGCGCTGCTCGTCGGCGCCGAGCGGTCGGTGCGCGACCACGATCTGCTCGACTATCGGGCGCGCGCCCGCGACGTCGCGCGCGCCTCGCGAGCGTTCCCCGACCACGAACGGCTGGCGCGGGCGGCGGAGGAGTACGCGCGCCGCGGCTCGAGACGCGCGTTCGCGCGGCTTGCCCGCTCGGGGTTCGCCGTCGACGCCCACGGCGAGACCGGCTACGTGTACGAGCAGGCGTCGCGAGACGTCCACCACCTTGACGCGGCGCTGGGACAGATCGCTGCGGGCGATCTGCGCGCCGCCGCGCGCGCCGCTTCCCGGGTCGGGGCGAACGATCTGCAACGCTGGGTGTCAGAGGATGTCCAGACCAGGACCGAGCAGCGTCGCCTGACGACCCGCGGCTCATGGCCGGAGAAGAGCCATCCGACCAGGAGCCCGAACCTGTGGCGCGAGATCGCCGCGCTCCGCGCGGAGCGCGGCGCCCGCCCGTTCGGGCCGTGGGTGCCGCGCTCCCTCGAGCGTCAGCGGCGGCGCATGGCCGCCGAGGTCGCTCGCCGGACGGCCCGGCTGGCGTGCGCTTTGTCCCCGGACGTCGGGCCGCGATGAGACCGGCGAAGGAGCGGATCGGACGCGCGCCGGGCTGACGTGCGGCCGGCGGTGCTCGAAGAGCGCCTCCCGGCAGGGCCTCCTCGGTGGAGCACATCTCCAAGAGCTCGATCAACGCCTTCGGCTGTCGCAGTCGCGGCTCAGACAGCCCCTTGGTCGGCGCCGCGACTACGTATCCGGTTTGGTTCCACGATCCATGGCCGCTGCCGAACGGGCTCGGCCCGCGAAGGCCGGAAGCGCTGCAACGAGCAACGCGAGCACGCTGTCCCGATCCGGTTCGCGCGGTCGGATGACGACGATGCCCGACCAGGCCTCAGGCGGGTGCCTACGGATGTCGGCGAAGTCCAAGTCGAGAGAGAAGAGGACGCGGCCTTCCCGTTGACACGCGTCGATCACGCGTCGGTCGGCTGCTCCGACCAAGTGCTCTTCGTGGACGGTGGACGTGTCCCAGCAGGCCCCAACGAGAAGCCGGACTGCGTCGACGGGCATGTTCTCGTCGGTCTTGGCGCGCATCCCCCCACTCACGCCGGCAGCCGGAGAATGCGTTTCTGCGCAAGATCTTCCGCGTAGGCCAAAGCCGCCTGAATCGCATTCAACCCCAAGTTGGGATAGCTCTTGATGATTTCTTCTGGCGTCAGACCCGCCGCCATGTTCGCGAGCACAACCGCGACCGGGATCCTCGTGCCGGCGATACACGCCTTCCCTTGGGCAACCGTCGAGTCGACCGATGGCATGACCATCCGATTCAGTCCGGTTGCGCGTTCGGCCTCCCCATTCGTGGCTCACCGGCGCCTGAGCGAAGGGGATGGTCATGTCCGTGAGATCGGCCCTGACAAGACGATTGGAGCGTCACACTCCTCGAAAACGAGGGCGGCACCATCGTTGAACTTGACGCCCGGGAAGGGTTCTGAGGGATCCCTCGGCGGGCGCGGGCAACGCCGTGGGGTTCATGGTGAAGCAGAAGAGGGCGCTCCGGCCCACGCCGCATCCGCGTGCCCTCTCGCCGCCGATTCAAGTCGATCGTCCCCGCTGTCGAGTAGGGAAGGTGAGAACGTCGGGGTTTGTACTTTCGCAGGGGAGGCGCGAGACGGGCGCCGAAGAGAAGGCCGCGGCAATCGCCGTTGCCGAGAGGGGCAAGAGGCGCCTCTCGAGTACGTCCGCGAGAGCCCCCGGGCCGTGGCCTCCTCACTCGCGCGTTTGGGGGCCGGGGCACCTGAGCCGCAGGCCCGAGCCCGGCGCAAGGTCCGCGCATTGCAGAAGCGCACAGACGCACGCTAGCCGAAAGGCGGAACGGGACAATAGATGGCAGACGACCTGATCGGTCGCAAGCTGGGGCGCTACGAGATCACGGCGCTCATCGGCCGCGGCGGCATGGCCACGGTCTACCGGTCTACGCACCCGGGCCTGCGCCAGACCGTGGCCGTCAAGGTGCTGCACGCGCACC
>JBAXRL010000316.1:0-4216 GCA_037131205.1 Actinomycetes bacterium
CGGCCGGACCCACCGGCCACGCCCTCGCCGGCGACACGCCGCCAGCGGTCGTATACTCATCCTGCCATCAGCGTCGCGTCGCCGAGGAGGCGCCATGCCAACGCGTCACAGGATGTCATCCGTCTCCGCGCTCGCCCTTGTCGCCCTTCTCATCCTGCTGCTCCCTCTGCTGGGCGCGCCCGTGGCCGCCGCCGCGCCGGGCGACACGCTGTGGTGGAACGCGTACTCCGGCGGAGCCAGGGCCGACGCCTACGTCGATGTCGCGCGCGCGCCGGGCGGCGACCTCTATGCAGTCGGCGCGACCAAGGCCACCGACGAGGTCAGTACCCTGCTGCTGGTCAAGTTCGACGCGGGCGGCGCCAAGCTCTGGGCACGCACCTACACCTGGCCGGGCCGGGCCGGCTCCGCCGGCGCGGCCGTCGCCGTCACGTCGACCGGCCGCGTGGTGGTGGCGGGAAGCATCGGCATCTCGCCCCTGTCCGACCCCCTCGGCCGGGACATCGTGGTGCTCTCGTACTCGGCGGCCGGCGTACGCCGGTGGGTCGCCAGATACGACGGTCCCGCACACAAGGACGACTACCCCACGGACATGGTCGTGGACAGCGCCGGCGGCGCCTACGTGGTCGGCGCGTCGAGGGGCACGGGCACGGGTCTGGACTACGCGGAGATCAAGGTGAACGGCGCCGGAGAGATCGTGTGGAAAGTCCGCTACGCGGGTCCCGCCGGGTTCGACTACCCCAACGCCATCGCGATCGACGCCGGCCGCAACACGTACCTCACGGGATTGAGCGCCGGAAGGGCCGGCGCCATCGCGGCCGCCACCCTGAGGGTGAGCAGCGCAGGCAAGAAGACCTGGATGAAGCGCCTGCAGTACGGGGTGGGCATCACCCACGGCAACGACATCGCCTTCGCGGACCTCGGCGGCGCCGGCGGCGAGTGCCTGTACCTCACGGGCGCGACGATGGGCGGTATGGGTTCAAGGATGAACCTGTTCGTGTCGCGCCTTCGAGCCTCCGACGGCGCGCCCCTCGCCGAGGCGCCGGTGGACACCGGCGGCGACGAGGTCGGCTTCAAGCTCGCCGTCGATGACGCCGGCGACGCCTATGCCGTCGGCGATGTCGTGGACGCCGCCGAGGTCCGACGCGCCCTGATCGCCAAGGTCACTTCGTCGGGCGCCGTAGCCTGGACCCGTGAGGTCTCGATCGGCGCCGCGACCGACGACGCCGGCTTCCAGGCGGTCGCGGTGAACGCCGCGGGCACCGCCGTCTACTGCGGCGGGTACGGCCGCAACGCCGGCGGCGACGAGCTCCTCGTCGTCAAGGTCGCCGCCGACAACACCATGCTCTGGATTAACCACAGCGCCGGCACTGCGGCGGGCGGCGACAACTGGTGCCGCAGCCTGCTTCTGGGTCCCGCCGCCGTCTACGCCGTCGGCCAGTGGGTCAACGCCGGCAGCGGCATCGACGCGCTGATCCAGGCGATCGAGCCCTGAGGCCGGCGGGGAGCGTCAACCAACCGGACCGGGCGGGAGCGGTAGAAGATGTCGCCGCGATTGACCTCGTCGAACCCCTTGGACGTAAGGCCACGCCTGACGATCCTGGCCTGGATGGAGGTCACGCAGCTTCCTTGACGCTGGACACGAGGCGGGTGAGTCTGCGCTTGAGGTCCTGAGCCTGCGGAAGAAGAGCGTCGTCGCTCTCGCAGGCGATCTCGTCCCACAAGAAGGCGAACTCGCTCTCG
Source organism: Actinomycetes bacterium (assembly GCA_037131205.1). Lineage (GTDB taxonomy): Bacteria > Actinomycetota > Thermoleophilia > UBA2241 > UBA2241 > CAIXSE01. The sequence continues at coordinate 1,741 of JBAXRL010000316.1, forward strand.
AAGCGGGTGATCGCGTCGTGGCGGCTGGGGGCGCAGCCCAACAGGCCGAGGGATGGACAGTCGTAGCACCACATGTCGTCGTCGAGCTCCAGCGTGACGGTGAGCGCCCTGGAGAGATCAAAGCGCCGTCCCTTCCATGAAACGTGGCTTCCGCTGATCGTTGTAGCCATCAAGCCCACTCCCGTACCGCGCGTGTGGCGCGCACCCGTCTGCAGAGTAGTCGGGCGCGACAAACGAAGCAAGGTGCGGAAGGTTGACGTTGTGATCTCGGCGAGGTTCTGAGCGGAGGCGCCGGCGTGGTGCGCCGCCGTGGCCGTCCCACAGCTCTGGCCGGTGGCCGGCGGGTAGACGGGTGAAGGATGCTGTCGGGGGTCGGGACATCGATATCCGGCACGTTCAACGCCGGCATGATCGATCGGCGCACCACCTGCAGCCTGCGTGCACGGGCACTACCCAGACGACCGGCTGACCATTTGAGCGGGCTCCCTCTCAGCCGGCGGCAGGCGGGAGGCCGCCCGGCCGACGATGATGCAGGTGGATTGTCGGGCGTTCGCGAGGGGTGCGGCAGCAAGATGGGGCGACAGGGCCGACGGCTTCGGCTTCCAAGAACCCGTCACAGCATAGAATGGGCTCGTGACTGGATCCCTCAACATCTACTGCGACGAGAGCTGTCATCTAGAGCATGACCATCAAGAGGTCATGACGCTGGGTGCGGTGTGGTGCCCGACGGCCGCCAGCGCCGAAATCGCCAGGGACATCCGGGGAATCAAGCAGCGGCACGGTACAGCGCCGAGTGTCGAGTTTAAGTGGGTCAAGGCCAGCCCATCGCGACTGCCGCTGTACCTCGAGCTGATCGACTACTTCTTCGACCAACCCAACCTTCATTTCCGGGGCATGGTGATCTCCCCGAAGTCCCGCCTCATGCACTCCGCCTTCAATCAGGATCACGACACGTGGTACTTCAAGATGTACTTCCAGCTTCTGAGGGTCCTGATCGAGACGAGCAACTCCTATCGGGTCTTCCTGGACGTCAAGGACACTCGAAGCGCGCATCGCGTGGAGAAGCTTCGAGAAGTCCTCTGCAACAGCGTCTACGACTTCCAGCAGATATGCATCCCGTTTATTCAGACCGTCCAGTCCCATGATGTCCAGCAGGTGCAGTTGGCGGACGTGTTGATCGGCGCGATTGGATACGCGAACCGAGGCCTCAACACCAGCGAGGCGAAGCTGCGCATCGTCCAGCAAGTCCGCTTGCGTTCTGGATACAGCCTCACGCGCACGACGCCATACGCCGAGAGCAAGTTCAACCTCTTCTGCTGGGAGCCAAGGGACCCGAGCGCGTGAACGAGGAGCCCTTCCGTCTTCCGGATCTCCTGCTCTTCGAGGACCACGGAAACCGGTGGCCTGACTACGAGGAGGCGCTCTGGGGCCAATTCCGGAGAGACTTCCTCCTCTATCACCCTCAGCTCGACGGCTTGCCGATCTGGTTCAATCGAACACTCGCGCAGAACGGCAAGGAGCAGGGCTTCTGGCACCTCACGGATTCGGGGAGCGACATCGAGGCCGACCGTGTACCTGACATGCGGCGCTGTGAACGGCTGGCATGGGTTAGGTACGTCCTTGACCACGCCGATTCTGCGCACGTGCTGTCGTCCGAGGAGGGGACGAGCAAGGGCATCAAACGGCGGCTCACGCTCGACGACTTCAGCTACTTGATCGTGCTCAAGCGGGCACGCACCCACTACTTCTTAGTGACCGCCTACCACATCGAATACGAGCACGAACGCCGGAAGCTGCGCCATCGACACCAGTGGATTCCCGGTCGGGGAACGTAAATGGCCCCGCCGCAGCGGGGCCACGACTCCTTCTACCCTTGGTAGATGAGCTACTCAGACTATACCCGTCACGCGTAGGCTTTGACAACTGTTTGCTGATTCCTCCGATTGGCAGGTCATGTCAATCGGCGCCTACCCGCCTCTCACCGAGCTCCTCACCCGCCGCGCTCCCACATCCAGCCCTCGACCGAGCAGCTAGCCTCGATTTTGCACGAACGGTCTCACAACCTCGTGCGAGGACCAGATCCGGCCCCTAACCTCGGTCTTTCGCGAACGGTCTCGCAACTTCTTTTGAGGACCAGATCCGACCCTTTCCTGCGATAGCGCATGCGCTTGAGCGCCGCTGGGAGCGTGGGGTTGCGTGCGAAGCAACCCGGTGTGATCGCCCACAACTCTCCCATCTGGACAGTGACCTGCAGAAACGGGCGTCTGATTCAGTTTGTTGCAGTCATTTTACCTGCTGGCGTCTGGGTGCGCCGGGAATTTGGTGCTGGACGCGTGGCATGGACGCTGGAATGGGTGCGCTCGCCGAACGCACGTGCGACATGAGAGGAGGGTGACTTGGCGCAGAGATTGGGCGCATCGCACATTCACGTTCGCCGTTGTCTTTGCCGATAGTACGGACAGAAGTAGGGCTTTCT
>JBAXRL010000317.1:0-4215 GCA_037131205.1 Actinomycetes bacterium
CTCTCCCGAAATCATGCAGCCATCAAATACGGATGCGAATCCGAATGTGGCTCATGTGCAGGGAGTTTCTTGAAGCCGATGCCCCAACAGACAGCCCAGACTGAACTAGCTGTCAAATAGCGGGCGGGGCGGTATTGGATTCTAGTTGGCCCACCAAGGCACGTACTTCATGAACTTCTTCGACGCGTCGGGGTCATACGGGAGAATCCTCCCAGCTTCAACGGCCTCCTTGATCAGTCTCGAAGCCGTTGCCGAGTTCCTTGCCACTATGCCAAAGCGCTCCCTCACCGATGAGTTTGTCAGGAACTCGGAGTTCACGCGCTTGAGGCAGGCGTGGAGGTAGCAGGCCCTGATGCGATCATCCTTCTCCATCCTATTGAGGGGGATGGGAGCCAGCAGAACTGCGCGGGTCGTATCTTCGACGACTTCGAAGCGCGGGGCGGGCAGCTGGTAGAGCTCGGTCTGGAACACGACCTTGTCGATGCCACTGCCTCGCTCCTCGCATACGCCCACACGGCGCATCATCGAGGCCAGAGCCTCGTTCCTCGATTTGGGCGGGCTGTCCAGGAAGCGATCAGTCGATACGAGGGGGATGCCCGGATTCGAGATCTCCATGCGGTTGGTGAAGACTTCCACCATCGGGCCTGCTCCACGAATGGTGAAATCCTGATGCAGTAGCGCGTTGGCAACGAGCTCGCGAACGGCGGGTTCCGGGTAGACAGGGACTTCGCGCCGAAGGGCCTGGTGCACGACCTCGTTGATCGGCAGTAGACCATTGACATAGGCGATCAGCCCTTCGAAGCCCGCGGCATAGCCCTTGATGCCCGCTCTCTCCCTCACCGTTTCAAGACGACCGCTGCCCGCGTACACAATGACCCTTACAGCTTTGCGGCGCAGCGACGCGAAGTCCGTGAGCCGCTTCGCGAACAGAATCGCTCCCAGGTTCTTGATGCACCAGCCGGACTTGCGAGACTCCTTGATGAGACCGTCTTGTTCGAGGGCCTGGAGTATGGCCTGCATCGTTGGAGGCAGCGGAAGCATCATGAGGTCGAAGTAGGCTGGATAGTCGAGCAGGCTGAGGACCTCATCGTCAGTGACGCGATCCTCTGCCTCGCAAACCTCGAACGGGGTGCGCTCAAAGGACTTCCAGAGCTGCTTCTCCTTTTCCGGGTGGTCCTTGAGCCGCTTGGTGTAGGAGCCAACGCGGACGTGCTCGCTCTCTCTGAAGCGCACTGGCTGGTGAGTGGCGCGGCCTATCTCCAGGAGCACCGCCCTGTGACCCTCCACCATGCCTTCGAAGAACCGGAGATGGACGGCAGGCGTGAGATTCCTCGAGAGCCAACTCTCGAGCTCTTCGTTGCCGATCTTCCTCTTGGCTGGTCTGAAAGTGGTGCCTTCGACGGCGTGAGTTGCGTCATCCACGCCCCAGACAATGAAAGCCAGCGGCTCGCCGCACAGAGCGGCGGAGTTCGCGAGAGCCGAAACGTTGGTGCCGATGTCCTCCGGCTTCGAGTTGTTCAGCTTTAACTCAACCCACTCTGTCTCATGCGGGAGCGCGCACAACTGGTGGATTCGAGCGGCGAACTCGTCCTCGGAGGATATCGGCGCCACAGCTTGCTCCCTACGACGGAATCAAGAGCAGGAGACTCGGATACCTCCCAGTGTACGACATCGCTCGGCGCGGCAGCTCACACTGGCGCTTTCTCGAGGTGCACGTCGCCATGGCGCCCGTGAACCACGGCGTCGGCGGAAGCGCGCCCGGGCGTGCCCTCAGCCCTTGGGCGTCTTCTTCGGACCGTCGTAATCGTCGACCCACTCGAGTGGGTCCCCGCTGGCCTCTTCGAGATACTCGGTGATCGCGTGACCGATGGTCGAGAAGACGCTCTGCTTGCCGATCTCCCGGTGGGCCCCGTAGCTGCGCAGACGATCTTTGACCGGCGCCTTGATCTCCGCGAAGGCGAAGGTCACGTCGCCTTTGGCGAGGTCGTCGATGAGAAGGACGACGCCGACGCCGCGATCCTGGGCGGCTTCGCCGATCGCGACGAACAGGTCGGTCAGATCCTGCGACAGCGCTCCGCTGTCTCGCTGCCTCCGAGCGCATCCATGTCCAGGCCGGCAGTCATCGCGCCACGGGGATGGAACGGTACTTCACCTCGCCTCGCTGTGAGAGCGCAGTGCGGCGATCAGGAACGGCAAACCAAGTACGACAAGTACGATGCCGATGATGAAGGTGGGCCGCGTGCCCAAATGGGTGCTGCTTGAGAGCAGCGCGTGTACGAGGGCGATGATCCCGGTCACCATGAGGATGATGCCAAGCGCAGATTGTTGGTCCTCGACAGTCTTCTCATCCGACCTCCCGTCGGCACCATGTCGGCATTTGGGCGAACGTACGCGTCGGCGCACGAGAAAGAAGTGCTGATTTGCAGGAGAGAAGCTGGAGGCGGCGATCGGAGTTGAACCGATGATGGAGGTTTTGCAGACCTCTGCCTTACCACTTGGCTACGCCGCCCCGACGTGGGCCTCCCTCACAACGACGAAAGGCAGACGACAGAGCACATCGCCTCTGTCCTCTGCCTCGCCCTGTGAAGGGAGATTGGAGCGGGTGAAGGGACTCGAACCCTCGACCTTCTGCATGGCAAGCAGACGCTCTAGCCAACTGAGCTACACCCGCAGCAAGCGGGGATGATACCAGACCCCCGGGCGGGGGCGCAATCGGGGCGGGCGAAGCCGGCCCCGCCTCACGACCCCGTCAGCGCGCCGCCCTATGCCAGCCAGAGGCTGGCCACCGGGGCGGCCTCGAGCCTGTCGCCGAACGGCAGGGCGGCGTCGCCAAGATGCAGCACCACGCCGCGCACGAAGCGCTCGCCGGCGAGCTCCTGGAGGGCGCGCAGCCCGCTGAAGTCGGCCTGACCGGGCGTGGACGTCGCTCTGACTTCCACGCCGACGATGTGCCCGGTCGCATCTTCGATGACGATGTCGACCTCCTTGCGATCGGCGCTGCGAAAGTGGAACAGCCGGGCGCGAGCGCGCGCCCAACCGAGCTGCTTCTGAAGCTCGTTGACCACGAACGTCTCGAGCAGAGCGCCGAGCGCCTGCGGCGCGGCGCCCAGCCCTCGTTCGTCAAGGCCGATAAGGTGCGCCGCCAGCCCGCTGTCGACGAAGTGCAGTTTGGGCGACTTCACCAGGCGCTTGCCGAGGTTGGGCGTCCAGGCGGGCAGGCGCTGCACCAGATAGACCGTCTCCAGCAGCGCCAGATAGCGGTTCAGCGTCGTCAGCTTGAGGCCGGCGCTGCGCGAGAGCTCGCTGGCGTTGAGCAGCGTGGCGCTGCGCGCCGCCAGCAGCTGAAGCAACGTGGGCATCGTCACCAACCCGTCGACATTGGCAATGTCGCGCACGTCGCGCTGCAGGATCGTCGTGACATAGGACGCGAACCAGGCGCCGCGGCGCTGCGCGTTACGCAGGGTCCGCACCTCGGGGAAGCCGCCGAGCACGATCAGCCGGCGCACGTCTTCGGGAGTTGGAAGTCTGGATCGAGCGCCTGTGCGCAGTCCGTCGCGGAGGGGCTCCCCGGCGAGCATCGTGTCGATGAACGAACCGCCGGCGCCTGTGACCTCACATTGCGCCAGCGGCCAGAGCGTGAGGATCTCCATGCGCCCCGCGAGCGACTCGGACAGGCGCGGCAGCAACAGCACTTGCGCCGACCCGGTGAGGAGGAATCGCCCCGGCCGACGATCGCGATCGACAGTGGCTTTGAGGGAGGGAAAGAGCTCGGGTACGAGCTGGACCTCGTCGAGCACGATGTCGCCCGACAGGCCGGCGAGGAAGCCGACGGGGTCGCCGGCGGCCGCGGCCAAGGTCGGCGGATCGTCGAAGGTGAGATACCGCGCCGGGTGGGCGCCGCCGGCGACCGCAAGTGCGAGCGTGCTCTTGCCGCTCTGGCGCGCTCCGGCGAGCAGCGTCACGGGACGGTCGCCAAGAGCGTCGAGCAGTCGGGGCGTGAGGGCGCGTTCGATCATGAGCGCATGATACGGCTCTCAGCCATGCAAATCAACCATTCAGTGGGTAATAACTACCCACTCCGTGGGCGATCTGCAGACGATGGAAGGCGGCACCCCGACCCGGGAAGCGGCCGGCGTCAGTGGCCGGCGGCGTCGATCGCTTCGTTGACCAGACGGTCGGCTTCGACGTTCTGCTCGCGGCGCACGTGCTTCACGT
>JBAXRL010000318.1:0-4202 GCA_037131205.1 Actinomycetes bacterium
GCGGCTGCGGCTGCTGTGCACTGCTCATACGTAACCCCCTGTCGGCCGACGGATGTAACTTCGCCACGCAACCTGTCTACCCTTGCCGGCGGCGGCGCATGCGGCGGGCGGGTGAGGCGCGCCGCCAGAGCGCCCGCCCGCGTCCAGGATAGACGCCGCCCGCCCAGACTGCCGCTCGTAGCCTATCCCTTCTCCGCGACGGGCGGCGGACCTTGCGGCCCTCCGCGCCTCAGCTCACGGAGGCGTGGGCCGCGATGCCGTCGGCGACGGCGCCGAACACGGTGTCAAGCTGCGCGTCGCCGATCACCAGCGGCGGCTGGATGCGCAGCGCGGATCCGAAGTTGCCGCCCACGCCGATGAGCAGGTTGTACTCGAGGCAGTACTGGCGCACGAAGGCGCCGGCGGCGGCGCCATGCGCCTTCGTGGCCGGGTCGGCGATAAGCTCGACGCCGATCATGAGGCCCTTGCCGCGCACCTCGCCGATCAGCGGCTGCGCCCGAAGCCGTTCTGCACCTCGTCGGCGATGAAGAGGATGCCCTCCACGTGGAGGATCTCCTTGACGCGCCCAAAGTCGTCGTCCGGCCGCACGATGATGCCGCCCTCGCCCATGATGGGTTCGGCGATGAAGGCGCAGACGCTGCCCGGAAGGTGCAGGCGGATGACCTCGCCGACGCGACGCGCGCACAGCATGTCGCACTTGTCGGGCGTGGTCTCGGCGAAGCAGCGGTAGCAGTACGGGGTGGGCACGAAGGCGACGCCCGGCATGTAGGGGCCGCCGCCCTTCTTGCGCCCCGAGTCGCCGGTCGCCGAGAGGGTCGTGTACGAGCGCCCGTGGAAGCTCGACTCGAGGGCGAGGAGCTCGTTCTTGCCGCTGGAGCGCTTGGCGAGGCGAAAGGCGCCCTCGATGGCCTCGGCGCCGCCGTTGCCGAAGAGGCTCTTCTGCAGCGCCCCGGGAGTGATCTCGGCGAGCTTCTCGGCCTGCGCCATGGCGGCCGCGAGGATCTTCTCGTTGTGGTGGCCGGCGTTGGTCACGCTGACGCCGGCGAAGCAGTCGATGTGCTCGGCGCCGTCGGCGCCGTAGAGCAGGGCGCCGTCGCCGTGGTCGGCGACCACCGGCTCGACGCGCTTCACGAACCCGGTCATGACGCAGTCGCGGTACTGTTCCCTCACACCCATGGTATCGACCACCCTTCGGCGCGCGCGGACGCCACTGTAGACAAGGGAAAAGGGGTGTGCTGCCGCCATCGCCAGATGCGTTCGCGCCGCGGCGCATGGGGCGGCCGGCTCCTCGCACAGCCTCGCTCGCCCGGCCGCCGGCGCCGCCCGGCGGGGTAGTGCAAATCGATTCGCAACATGCCGCCCGGCCGTTCTCCATGCGCGCCGGCTCAATCCGGGCCTGATGTGGCAGCTGCCTGGGCGAGACGGTGAGCACCAGATGGGCGCCGCCTATCCACCGATCGGCAGTGGTTTGATCCGGATCCTCCCCTGATCGATGACGACCACGCTTCCCGCCTGAAGGTCGCTGGCGAGCTCCCCCAGGTTGTTGAGCAGGAGCGCAAGTCGAGCGTCGGGTGGCCGATCGGCGCCGCGCCTGAAGAGTGGAGTCCTCCCTCGCCGCCAAGGCGGACTGGAGCGGCAAAGGCGAGCTCCAGTTCGGCTTTGCTGGGGTGTTCGGCTAGACTGCGGTCGTGGCCAAGCGCGACTCTCTTCTCGTCCGGGTTTTGAGCGGCGCCGCGGATGCCCGGGTTCCGTTCGACGGGCTGCGCCGCCTGCCCGGCCGCCTCGGATTCGACGAGCGCATTCGCGGCGGTCATCACATCTTCACCAGGACCGGGGTCGAGGAGATCCTGAATCTGCAACCGAAGGGCCGGCACGCGAAGGCGTATCAGGTCAAGCAGGTGCGGGCCGTGATCGTGGAGTACCGGTTGGCGGGAGGAGCCGATGACCAGTGACTGGAAGTACGAGATCATCATCTATTGGAGCGACCAGGATGAGGCCTACGTGGCTGAGACGCCGGAGCTCCCGGGCTGCGCGGCCGACGGAGAGACCTACGCGCAGGCCCTCGCGAATGCGGAGGTCGTGATCCGCGAGTGGATCGAGACCGCGCGGGAGCTGGGTCGACCGATCCCCGAGCCCAAAGGGCGCCTGCTGTATGCGTGAGGGGCCGCACAAGAGCCATGCGGACATTCGTCGAGGCTCGCCAGCTCATGGCGCCGCGAGCTCATGGCGCCACGAGCTCATGGCGCGCGGAACCAAGCCGCAGGGCCATCGTCGGCGGGCACCTGGTTTCGCGGCAGGTTTCGCCGTGATCCGCCCCGTGTCCACATGCTGGGCGGTCGCCCTCGCGCCGGGGACGTCTGCGCTGAAGCCTCCCAGGCGGGGTAGTGCGAAACGGTAAGACAAGGAAAGGGCCTTTCCTTGTCTTACCGATTCGCGACATGCCGCCCGGCCGGGAGACACGAATGGCGCAGCGCTACACCATCCAGGCGGTGATCCATCCGGGAGATGAATCGGGGTATGTGGCCGAGTGCATCGACCTGGCCGCGGTCACCCAAGGCCAGACGCTGGATGAAACCGTGCACAGCCTTCGCGAAGCGCTGCAACTTCATCTGGAGGGCGAGGATCTGGCCGAGATGGGGCTGCAGCCGGTGCGCGGCTGATCTGCGCCGCCGCGCCGGCCGCCGCGCCAGCCGCCGCACCGGCTGCCGCGCCGGCCAGGCGCTCTCGCGTCTCTCGGACTCAGCGATCGTCGACCCACGATCCCGTTGAACGCCCGCCCGATCGATGCACCGGCCACCGACAGGCGCCGTACACCATCTCCATGCCGGCAGGGCGCCGTGCGCCGGTTCTGCGACCGCGGAGGCGTAGGCGGGGATGCATCGACCCGGACGCGCACGGGAGAGTATTTGCGGCTGTGAAACGAGCGTGACAGAATCGCCGGCGCTGAGTTGAAGAGAAGGACGGTGTACCCAATGGCTGACACTCTGACTTTTACCATCACCCTCCCGCGCGAGTTTGTCGCGTTGCTCGGCGCGCCCGCGCAAGCCGCCGAGACCGCGCGCGAGTACATCCTGCTCGGGCTGTACCTCGAAGGTCGTATCTCCGGCGGCAAAGCCGCCGAGCTGCTGGGGCTGACGCGGCCCGGCTTCCTCTCTCTCCTGGCGCGCAAAGGGATCGACTACTTCCGCCTGACGCCCGACGAATGGGCCGAAGAGGTGACTCTCATCGACGATCGCAGCGCGCCGCGTGGCTGACGTCGTCTCGAACACCGGGCCGCTCATCGCGCTGGCGCAGATCGACCGATTCGACCTCTTGCGCCGCCTCTTCGGGAGGATCATCATCCCCCCCGCCGTGCGCGCCGAGATCCAGGACGATAGCAGCGTGGCTGCTTTGACCGGCGCCGATTGGATAACCGTTCAACCTCCGCGTGACACGCTGGCGGCGCAGTTGCTCAGAGAGGAGCTCGACGCCGGTGAGAGCGCAGCGATCATCCTCGCCACAGAGCTCGGCGCCGATCTGGTCTTGATGGACGAGCGCGCGGCGACGCGCAAGGCACGCGCGCTTGGCTTGTCCGTCATCGGCACGCTGGGCGTGCTGCTGCTGGGCAAGCGCGCCGCACACCTGTCCGCCATCAAGCCGCTGCTGGACAGTCTACGCGAGCACGACTTTCGTATGAGCAGCAGTCTGTACGACCAGGTTCTACGAGACGCCGGTGAGTCCGACGACGCTTCTCTCAGCGCTCCCTGAAGGGATCGACGTTTGCTCGCCACGCTGATCCGACCAATGGTGGCGGCCGAGTGGTGGCAGAAAGGGACCGTCCGGCCATCACCCCACCGACTCGGGCAAGACAGTCGAGCTCGCCGCGAGACGTGAGAGCCGGATCGCAGCCTCCTTGTGCGCCACGGTGAGGCGGAAAAGGAGGTTGACGTAGCGCTCGAAGTGAGCGGGCGCCTCGCGGCCGCCCGCCAGGCGCCCGTCACTCGCCTTGCGCAGCGAGGCGACGGTGGACGACCAGCTACTCGGTGAAGACGGGGTCATCCTTGGGCAGCATGGCGCAGAGCGTGTAGGCCTCGAGCATCTGGCTGAAGTGGCGCCAATCACCGGCGGCGAAGTTGCGGAAGATATCCGCGGGGTCGTGCCCTTTCTCGAGGCTCTTGAAGCGCACGAGATCGACGATCTCGTCGCGGCTCAAGATGTAGGTC
>JBAXRL010000319.1:0-4202 GCA_037131205.1 Actinomycetes bacterium
CCATGTCGTGCAGCAGCGAGGCCTGCGCGCGCAGCATGCCGCGCCACGCCGCCAGTTCGGCTGGTCCGAGATCCTCAGCGGTCCCGTGCGTCGCTGCCACGCGCCTCACTTCCTTGAACGGTCAAGCGCAGTATACCCGTCTGTGGATCGCCCTCGCCGCGTCTTGCGGAGGTTTGCGGCCGCAAGTCGAGGGCTGACTGACCCCCTGCGGAACGGGCCGTGCTTCCCCTGGCCGCGGACGACGGCGGAGATCGTGCCTGGACAAGGGCGGCGGTCGGTGTACACTTCGCCGCAAGGGGACGGGGGGGCCGGCGTGGCGCCTGGCAAAGGCGCGCGGCCGCCCTGAAATGGCCAGATCGGTCCAGGCAGGGGAGGTACGCAATGCGCAGGTTCGCGATCGCGATCATCGGGGTGACGCTGCTGATCGGCTTGGCCGGGGGGGTGGCCCGCGCGGCCACGAGTGCGTCGCCGTCGCCCGCGGCGGAGAAGGTCGTGCTCCGCGTCGGCACGCTGCAGGACGTCGACAGCGTGAACCCGTTCAACATCGTCACCGTGGCAGGCTTCGAGTACCTGCACCTCAACTACGACCTGCTCACGGGGTACGCGCCGAACGGTGACGTGCGCCCGGAGATCGCCGACAGCTGGACGGTTTCCGAGGACGGCCTCACCTGGACCTTCAAGATCCATCCCGGCGTGAAGTGGCAGGACGGCCAGCCGCTGACGGCGAAGGACGTCGCCTTCACCTACAACTACATCATCGACAACCAGATCGCGCAGTACTTGAGCAGCGTGATCAACGTCAAGGACGTCGTCGCCGTCGATGACACCACGGTCGAGTTTCACCTCACGAAGCCCAAGGCCAACATGCTCCGACTCTGGATCCCCATCGTGCCCGAGCACATCTGGAGCAAGGTGCCGGGCAAGAAGGCCGACTCGTACCAGATCAAGACCCCCGTCGTCGGCTCCGGTCCCTTCCAGGTGACTGAGGTCAAGAAGGGCTCCTACCTCATCTTCACGGCCAACAAGGACTACTTCCGCGGCGCCCCCACGGTCGACGAGGTCGTGCTGCAGATCTATCAGAACCAGGACACCATGACGATGGACTTGAAGAGCGGCGCGCTCGATTGCGCCGTCGACGTCCCGGTGGCGCAGTTCAACGCCCTCAAGAGCGATCCGGACATCACGGCGATCGCCGGCGACAAAAGCTACTTCGTCGAGCTGGCGATGAACACGTACCAGAGCGCCAACTCGCAGGGCAACCCGGTGCTGCGCGACGTGCAGTTCCGTCGGGCGATCAGCTGGGCCGTCGACAAGCAGAAGATCGTCGACACCTGCCTGGGCGGCTACGCCGAGGTCGGCCAGTCGATCATCAACCCGAACACGCTGGGCCGCTGGGAGCCGACGCCCGAGGAGACCCTGGGGTACGACCCCGAGAAGGCGAAACAGCTGCTCGACGCTGCCGGCTATGCGGACACGAACGGCGACGGCATCCGCGAGGACAAGCAGGGCAAGCCCATCAAACTGCGGCTCGTGACGAGGAGCGAGTCGCCCGAACAACAACGCGCCGGCAAGCTCATCACCGGGTCGTTCGAATCGATCGGTCTCCAGATCGAACTGATCGCCGGGAGCGACGCCACCATCAACGACGGCCTCTACACGTACAAGGGCGACGTCTACGCCCCCGACTACGACATGTTCATCTGGGGCTGGGGCGGCATCATCGACCCGGACTACCAGCTCGGCAACTTCATCACCTCGCAGATCGAGTGGTGGAACGACTGCTGCTGGTCGAACGCCGAGTACGACAGCCTGTTCGAGCAGCAGAACGCCGAGATGGACTGGCCGACGCGCGAGGCAGAGGTCCAGAAGATGCAGCAGATCTTCTACGACGACGCGCCCTACGCGGTGCTCTACTACCCGAAGTCACTGCAGGCGTACAACACCGCCAAGTGGGAGGGCTGGGTGCCCTACCCGAGCAAGACCGGCATGGTCGTGCTGCAGAACGACAACATCGACACCTACCTGCAGGTGCATCCCGTGGCGGCCACGTCCACGACCACGAGCTCGGGTTCGTCGAACACCACGCCGATCGTCGTCGCCGTTGTCGCGGCGCTGGCCGTGATCGTCATCGTCCTGTTGCTCGTGCGCCGCAGCCGCGGCCGCGTCGTCGAGGAGTAGGCCTCAGTCGAGGAAGCGGGGAGGGGCAGGCATTGAGAGAATCCGCCCCTCCCCGCGCCGCGACCGCCGCGGGAGTCTCGCCGTCGTCGTCGGACGAAGCGCTTGCGGCGATCAACGCGGCCGCGCGTACTTCATGAACGGAGATCCTCCATGACAGACGTGACAGCGGCCGCGGGGCGGCCCGGCGGCGAAAGCGCCGCGGAGCCGGCCATCCGGGCGTTCCTCGACGATCTGCTCGCCGACAACCCGGTCCTGGCGACCGGGCTCGGCTTGACCGGCGGCGCCGACCGGCTGCCCTCGTGGTCGGCGCAGGCGCTCGCGCGGCGCGTCGGCATGCTCCACCGCCACGAGCGCGCGCTCCTGCCCCTGCTCGCCGACCACGAGCCGGCGACGGCGGTCGACGCCTTCGCCGGCCTGCAGATAGCGCGCCGGCAACTGCGCGATCTCGAGCTGTGCCGCGTCCAGCACCGCCGTCCGGGGGCGTACCTCGACGTCCTCTTCGGCCTCCTGCCGCTGCTCATGCGCGAGCTGGGGACGCCCGCGGCGCGGGTGGAGGCGCTCGCCGGCAGGCTGCGCGCCGCGCCCGGCCTGCTGGAGGAGGCGCGTGACAATCTTGAGCCCGGGCTGCCCGCCGCCCTGGTCACGGCCGGCCTGGACCAGGTCGACGGGCTCCTCGAGCTGGCCGGCCCTACGGTGCGCGCCTTCGCCGCCGACGCCGGCTACGGGGGCGCGCTCGACGGCGCCTCGCGGACGGCCTGTACGGCGCTGACGGCTTTCCGCGAGCACCTGCACGACGTTCTGGCGCCGGGGGCCGCGGCGCAGTGCGGCGCCGGCCGCGCCGTGCTCGACGACATCCTGCGCTGGGAGCACGTCCTCGACGACGCCCCCGAGGAGCTGGCGCGCTACGGGCGCGAGGTGCTGTCCGCGACCAAAGCCGCCATGGAGAAGGTCGCGGCTGACCTCGGCCACGGCGGCGCGGCGGCGGCCGTGGCCGCGCTGCAGGCGGACCACCCGGCGGCGGACGACCTGGTGGCCGCCTACCGGCGCGCCGTGGAGGCCGCGCGGGCGCACGTCGTCGCCCGCGGCGTCGTCACCATGCCGGAGGGCGAGGAGCTCATGGTCATGGCCACCCCGACCTTTCTGCGCAGCATGCTGCCCTTCGCCGCCTACGATCAGCCCGGCCCGTTCGACGCGCGCCAGCTCGGTTTCTACTACGTCACGCCGCCGCGCGACGGTCTGGAAGGGCCGCGGCTCGAGGCGGCGCTGCGCAGCCATCCGCGCGCCTCACTGGCCACGACCGGCGTACACGAGGCGTACCCCGGTCATCACGTGCAGCTTGTGAGCGCCAATCGCGCCACGACCCTCGCGCGCCGTATCGCTCACATCCCCAACGGCGGCAACATCCTCGTCGAGGGCTGGGCTTTCTACTGCGAAGAGCTCATGGAGCGGCAGGGCCTGCTTGCCGACCCTGCCACGCGCCTCATGCGCCTCAACGACCAGGTGTGGCGCGCCTGCCGGGTGGTCATCGACGTGGAGCTGCACCTGGGGATCATGGATCTGCCGGCGGCCATCGACTATCTGTGCGCCGAGGCGCACATGAACCGCTACGAGGCCGAGCTCGAGTGCCGCCGGTACGCCGGCGAGCCGGGTCAGGCCATGAGCTACCTGCTCGGCAAGCGCGAGGTGCAGCGCCTCGCGGCGCTCTACGGACGTCGGCGGGGTGGCTCCCCGCGTGACTTCCACGACGAGCTCCTGAGTTGGGGCTGCCTGCCCCCGGCGGTCATCGCCTGGGGGATGGGTCTCGCGCCGCCGCCCGCGGCGGCGCGCGTCACTTCCTGACGCGCTCCTGCTGCTCCGCGCCGTGGATCTTCACCTGGTCGCGTCCCGCGGCCTTGGCGCGATACATGGCCTTGTCGGCCAGATCCATGAGGGCGTCGAGCCCGGTGGCGTCGCGCGGGCAGGTGGCCACGCCGACGCTGATCGTGATGTTCGCCTCCGCCGGCAGCCCGAGGCCGGTGTAGCGC
>JBAXRL010000320.1:0-4187 GCA_037131205.1 Actinomycetes bacterium
GCGCTCAGGCCGGCAGCGACGGCTGCGCCGGCTGCCGGCGGCCGCGCCGCACCTTGCGCGCGATGTACCACGCGATGAGACCGATCGCGCCGAACACGACGACGAAGGGCAGCAGAGCGGTGAGCACCAGGCCCGTGACGCGGGCGCCGTGGCCGAGCACCTTGATGGAGCTCATCAGGGTCCCCGAGAACGTGTTGGTCGGAGCGGCGGCGGCGTGCGTCACGCCCTTCTCGCGGAGGAAGATCGACAGAGTGCCGTAGGTCGTGGTCTCGCGCAGCGACTTGAGCTGGGCGCTCAGCTGCTCGATGGTGAGCTGCACGTTGTCGATGCGGTCCTGGACGGCGAGCATCTGATTGACGTTGTCGGTGGCGGCGAGAAAGCGCACCAGACGCTGCTCCACGGCGTGGTAGTGGCGCAGACGCGCCTGCAGGTCGACGTACTGAGACGTGACGTCCTCGCTCGAGGTGGAGATGCTCTGCACGTCGCCGAGGGCGGCGAAGCGCTTCACGGCGGCGTCGAAGCCGCGCTCGGGCACGCGCACGGAGAGTGCGGCGTACGGGTGCGTCGCGATGGTGCTCGCGGTCTCCGCGTTCGTCGAGGGGGCGGCCCCGGAGTCGAGCGGCAGCGGATCGACGGGACCCGGCATGCCCGGCGACTCGCTGCCGATGGCGCTGGACATCACGTAGCCGCCCATCCCCAGGGTCATCGCGTTGATACGGTCGACGGTGGACAGGAGCGTACCGCGGGCGACCAGCAGGGAGAGGTCGCCGTTGCGCACCAGGTGGTGGGCGGAGAGGGCGGACGCCGGCGGCACGGCCGCGGCGATGTCGCCGCCGGTGCTCTTTGAGGTGGCGCCCGCGTCTTCCGCCTGCACAGCCTCGCCCGGCATGGGAGCGGCGGCGCCGTCGAGAGTGACGGACGCGCGGCTGTCGGCCGCCCCGCCGGAGATGCCCGGCAGGCCGGAGATCGACGGCAAGCCGTCGTGGCTGAGCACGCCGACCACGGCGAACACCACCAGGAGCCCGACGACGATAGCTGGGATAAGGATCCTGAGTCTCGGTCTGCGCCCCATGGTGTTCCTCCTCCTCGGGCCGCGACGGCCGCGGCCGGTGTACCATGCGGTGAGACGCGGCCGTAGCCGCCGGGGTTCGCCGGCGCGCCGCGACCGTGCCTCGGCTCCATGTGCGGCCAAGGAGGTCCGGCGCCGCGGGCGCGAGGTCTGACCTGTTCCTCAAACAGGTGGCGCCCGCCGGCGAACCGCCGGGGGGCCGGCGCCGCCGCCGGGTCTCCGGCCGGCCCGCGACGAGGCCATCCGGGCCGCGGGCCGCCCGCTCGGGCTGCGCCGCTCAGTCCTCGAGGAGCTCGTCGGGCGGCGCGAACCCGCGGCGCATCGTGTTCTCGGTGGTCACGCGCGGCTCGAGGAACTGCAGCAGGTAGTCGGGCCCGCCGGCCTTCGCGCCGATGCCGCTCATCTTGAAGCCGCCGAACGGCTGACGCTCGACCAGCGCCCCGGTGATGCCGCGGTTGATGTAGAGGTTGCCGACGCGGAGCTCGCGGCGGATGCGCGCGATGGTCGCCGGGCTGCGGCTGATGAGGCCGCCGGTGAGGGCGTACCTGACGCCGTTGGCGATGGCCAGCGCCTCGTCCATGTCGGCGGCCTTCAGGACGGCGACCACGGGGCCGAAGATCTCTTCCTGGGCGATGACCGCGTCCGCGCGCACGTCGATGAAAACGTGGGGGGCGACGAAATAGCCGCCGCCGGGCCAGCCGCCCTCGGGCGGCTCCGCGGCGGCGGCCGGCGTCGCCTCGCGTTTGCCCTGCTCGATGTAGCCCTCGATCCTGGCCATCGCGTCGGCGCTGATGACCGGGCCGACGCGCACGTGGGCGTCCTCGGGCGGCCCCACCGCGAGGCTGCGGGTCGCCTCCACGAGCCTGCCGACGAACTCGTCGTAGGCCGCCTCGAGCACGATCACCCGCGAGGCGGCCGAGCACTTCTGCCCCGAGTAGTGGAACGCCGAGACGATGACCTCGCTGACGGCCACGTCCAGGTCGGCGTCGCTGTCGACGATGATCGCGTTCTTGCCGCCCATCTCGGCGATGACCTTCTTGACGCCGTCGGCGGCGGGGTTCTGGGCGGCCTGGCTGATGATGCGCAGCCCGACCTCCATGGAGCCGGTGAAGGCGATGAGGTCCACTCCCGGGTGCCGCACGAGGAAGTCGCCGACCTCGCCGCCCGGGCTGGGGAGGAAGTTGACCGTGCCGGGCGGCGCGCCGGCCGCCTCGAGGAGGCGCGTCATCTGCGCGGCGATCAGCGGCGTCGGGCCGGCCGGCTTGACGATGACGGGGTTGCCGGCGACCAGGGCCGCGCTCGTCATGCCCGTGAGGATCGCGAGCGGGAAGTTCCAGGGCGCGATGACGAGCGCGACGCCGCGCGGCTGGTAGAAATAGACGTTGTGCTCGCCGGGTACGTGACCCATGCGCCTGGGCTTGCCCAGACGCAGCATCTCGCGGCCGTAGTATTCGAGGAAGTCGACGGCTTCGCCGACGTCGCCGTTGGCCTCGCGGCGCGTCTTGCCGGCCTCGAGCGTCATGAGCGCGGCGAGCGCGAACGACTCGGCGCGCATGAGCTCGGCGGCCCGGAACAGCACGGCCGCACGCTCCCTGGGCGCGGCGTCGCGCCACGCCGGCAGCGCCGCTCGGGCGGCGGCCACGGCGGCTTCGGCCTCGGCGCGGCCGCCGTAGGCGACCGTGCCGACCACCTCGTCCGGGGCCGCCGGGTTCAGCGACGCGAGGGTCTTCGCGGTCTCGATGTCACGGCCGCCGATGCGCAGCGGGTAGTGCGCTCCGAAGCGGCCGCGGACCGCCGCGAGCGCCGCGTCGTAGGCCTCGCGGTTCTCGCGGCGCGAGAAGTCGGCGTTGGGCTGGTTGGCGAACCGCGCCGGATCGTCGGGGTCGGTGGCCCCGACGACGGGCAGTCTGGCGGGCTCGGCGCCGAAGTCCGCCGACGGCCGCGGGGCCCGGATGAGCTCCTCCACGGCGGCGCCTTCGACGAACGTCTGCCGCAGAAAGGACTCGTTGGCGGTGTTCTCGAGCAGCCGTCGCACCAGATAGGCCATGCCGGGGATGAGCTCGCCGACGGGCGCGTACTCGCGCAGCCGCAGGCCCATGCCGAGAAGAGCCTGCTTGATGGGCGCGCCCATGCCGTGCAGCATCTGGATCTCGAAAGCGTTGTCGGCGAGCCCGAGGCCGCGTGCCGCCTCGATGACCGCGGCCAGAGAGCGCACGTTGTGGCCGGCGAAGGCCGGCCGCACGTGCGCCGACTCCTGGAGCATCGCCAGGGCCAGCTTCTCGTACATGACATCGGTATCGGGCTTGTGCGTGAAGACGGGCACGGGCCAGCCCTCCTGCGCGGCGATCACCGTCTCGTAGTCCCAGTAGGCGCCCTTCACCAGCCGCAGGTTGAACACGCGGTCGCGCTCCCTGGCCCAGGCGAGGAGCTCGGCGAGGTCGTGTTCGGCGTCGCGAAGGTAGGCCTGCAGCACGACCCCGGCGTCCTGGTAACCGCGGAACTCCTCTTCGTCGAGCAGCGACGTGAACACGCTGAACGTGAGGTCGCGGTAGCGGAACTGCTCGAGGTCGAGGGTCAGCGCGGCGCCCGTCTCGATGGCCTTGCGGAAGATGGGGCGCAGGCGGTCTTTCACGGCCGTCACGCTGCCTGTGAAATCCAGCGGGTCGATCTGCGAGTACAGCGAGGTGATCTTGAGACTGAGGTTGACCCGCGGCAGTGGCCCCCAGGCGCTGTCGTCGATCGCGGGCCGCGGCGTCCACGCCGCGGCTGTGGCGGCGAGACCGTCGAGCAGCGCCAGATACGTCTGCTGGTAGGCGTGAGCCTCGGCCTCGCTGAGCGAGGCCTCGCCGAGCACGTCGAGGGTGAAACCGGCGCCGTGGTCGCGCAGCGCCTTGAGGGCCGGGATGGCGCCGCGCGCGTCCCGGCCCACGATGAAGCGCTGCGCGAAGCCCTTCATCTGCCGCTTGATCACGCCGCTCGCCAGCGGGGCCACCGGCGAGTGGTCGCCCGCGAGGCTGACGCCCCAGCGCAGCGCTTTGGGCGCCGCGACGCCCTGCCGGGCGAAGTACTCGCGCAGGTGGCGGCTCATCTCGCGGCGGCTGCGCAGCGTGGGGAAGAC
>JBAXRL010000321.1:0-4168 GCA_037131205.1 Actinomycetes bacterium
GGCACGCGCGACGACCTCGACGAGCTGCTGCAGTACGCCCTCGAGCGTCTCGGCGAGCAGCTCGACGCCGGCGCCGGCGTGCTGCTGCTGCTCGAGGATGGCTACTGGCAGGGACGCGCCGGGTTCGGCCTCGGCGTCGATGCCCGCGAGATCGCCGCGGAGTACGGCGACATGGCGCTCTCCGCGGAGGCCATGCGCACAGAGGCTACGGTGGCGCGCGACCTGACCGACGGCGACCCCACGCCGGGCCCGCTCGCCGCGCGCCTGCGCCTCGAGCGCGTGCTGGTCGTGCCCATGCGGGCGCTCGATCGCGAGGTCGGCGTGATCGTGTACAACCGCGCGCAGGCGAGCGGCGATTTCGACCACGAGCAGGTGAGCATGGCGGAGACGGTGGCCCGCTATCTCGGCGTCGCCATCGACAACGTACGTCTCATGCTCGAGCTCGGGGCCAAGCGCCGCGACCTGGAGCTGGTGCGCGACTCGAGCCTCGACTTCGCCCAGAGCCTGGACATGACCGAGGTGCTCGAGGCGGTCGTCACGCGGCTCCTCGGCGCCCTCGGCATGCACGCCTGCGACGTGTACGAGGTGGACCAGGACGCCGGCGTGCTGCGCGTCCTCGTCAGCTTCGACGATCTGGAGCTCGCCGCCGACGCACGGACCGGGCGCGAGCTGCCGCTGGACCACTTCGCCGCCAGCGCCCTGGCCATCGCCGGCCGCCGGCCCGTGCTGGTGACGTCGCTGGACGATCCGCGCCTCAACGTCGCCGAACGCGAGCTCCTGGAGAGGCTCGGTCGCCAGACCAAGCTCAGCATCCCGCTGCGCATCCGCGACCGCGTGATCGCCCTGGTCGAGCTCTTCGACAAAGAAGCCCGCGACCTCCGCGACGAGGAGATCGAGCTGGCGCGCACCATCTGCCGGTTCGCCGCCCTTGCCGTGGACAAGGCGAGGCTGTACGACCGGCAGCGCGTCACCGCCGAGCGCAGCGACCGGCTGGCGCGGCGCCTGCAGCGCCTGCAGTCGTTCGCCGTCGACCTCAACCGGCGCCTCGACCGCGCCGACCTGCAGGACGTGCTGGACGAGTTCTCGCACGCGGCGCTCGACCTTCTGCACGTGCGCACGGCGGCCGTCCTCAGCGGGTCCGGCGAGTATCTGGCGGCGCGCTCGCTGGCCGTGGCGGGCGCCGCTTCGCCGGCCCGCCTCGCCGCCGCCGAGAGCGAGCTCCTGCAGCGCTGCCGGGAGGCGCTCGCGGCGCCGGCCGACGAGACCATGGCCGGCGGTGAGCTCGTGGCGGTCGCCGTGGCGCAGAGCGACGGCCTGCTGTTCGCGCCGCTCGAGAGCGAGGCGCCTCAGCAAGCCTCGACCCTCGTGGTCGCCGACAAGCAGGAGGGCGCCTTCGACGACGAGGACCGCCTGCTTGTGGCGACCCTCGGCGCGCAGCTCGGCGCCAGTCTGCACAACGCCACGGCCTACCAGCGCGAGCACGCCATCGCCGAGACCTTTCAGCAGGCGCTGCTCATGGAGCCGCCGGCGATCCCCGGCATCGACGTCGGGGTGCGGTACCGCGCCGCCACCGACACGGCCCGCGTGGGCGGCGACTTCTACGACCTGGTGACCCTGGGGCCGGGCCGCCTGATGGTCATCGTCGGCGACGTGTGCGGCAAGAGCTTGAGCGCCGCGGCGCAGTCGGCCGTCGTGAGGTACATGCTGCGCGCCTACGCCGCCGAGGGATCGCCGGGAGAAGCGCTCTCCCGGCTCAACGCGGCGGTCATCGCGCAGACCCCCGACCAGCCCTTCGTGACCCTGGTCGTGGCCTACATCGACGTGGCGCGGCACATGTTCGAGTACGCCGTGGCCGGCCACCCGCGGCCCATCGTCCTGGCCGGCCACGGCGAGTTCCCGGTGCCCGGCGAAGGCAACGTCCCCGTGGGCATCTTCCGCGGGGCCGTGTACCCCACGAATCGCGCCATCCTGCCCGACGACACCTGCGTGGTGCTGTACACCGACGGCATCACCGACGCGCGCCTCGAGGGGAAGCTGTTCGGCGAGGCGCGCCTCCACGAGACCGTGATGCAGCACCTCGGCCTGCCCGCCCAGGAGCTCGCCGACACCATCCTCGAGACCGTCAAGGACTACGCCGGCGGTGTGCTGGGCGACGACTGCGCGGTGGTGACGATCAGGCTGCCGTGAGGGTCTGGGCTGCGGTGGTCGTCGTCAGCCGCCGCTGACGACGGTGGCCATGGCGTCGGCCACGGCGAGCACGCGTGCCCTGCGGCCGAGGCGCGCCTCGGCCGCGGCGACGGCCGCGTCGACGGAGTCGCACGCGGCCACTCCAAGCGGCTCCAGAAAGCCGGGCTCCACGGCGCCGACCACGGCGAGGCGGAAGCGCTCGAGCACGCGGGCGACCACGAAGGCGCGCTGGCCGCCGGGGCCGAGCGGCTCGCGCAGCCCTCGCGCGACGAGCGCGGCCGGCGAGGCGGCCGCGGCCAGCACCTCCGCGAAGTTGCGCTCGCCGGGTCCGTCGCCGGGGCCGCCCGGCAGGTCGGCGCACAGCACGAGCAGCCCGCCGTCGGCGAGGGCAGGGCGGGCGGCGAGGCCGATGTACGTCGCCGCCCGGCTGGCCTGGTAGAAGTTGTCGCTCTTGGGCGCGTGTACGCCGGCGACGATGACGTCGAACGGTCCCTCGACGGCGCGCAGCCAGGCGCCCGCGTGCGCCTGCGCCAGCGCCGCCTGGGCGGCCGTCGGCTCGCCGGCGGCCACGGCGACCGCCTCGCCGCGCTCGTTCATCACCGCGTTGACCGCCCAGGCCAGCGGCGTGCGCGCGGCGATCTCGAGGAGCATGGCGTGAAAGGGGTTGCCGGCGAGCCCGCCGACGACGACGCCGGGCGCGCTCACGAACGCCGGGCGGTGCGTCCAGGCGATCGTCTCGTGGCCGGCGCAGCCGATGGCGACGCCTTTCACCCCGCCGGAGAAGCCGGCGTAGAGGTGCGGCTCGACGACGCCGACCGTGACCGCGAGGTCGGCCTCCGCCACGCGGCGCGCGATGCGCGCCGGGGCGCCGCGCGAGGTGAGGCCGAGGTCTGCGCACGGCGTCTCCAGGCCCTGCGCATCCTCGGTCCTTACGCGTCCGGCCACCAGCACGCCGGCGAGCGCCTCTCGCTCGGCCGCCGAGGTGGTGCGGTGCAGGCCGCAGCCGACGACCACGGTGATGCCGTCGTCGGGCACGCCGGCCTCGTGGAGCTCCTCGAGAAGGTGCTCGAGAACGGCTGGGCTGGGGCAGGGCCGTGAGGCGTCGGGGATGGTCACGGCCACCGTGGCGGCGCCGCGCGCCCGCGTGCGCAGGCGCGGCGCCGCCACGGGGGCCGCCAGAGCGCGCTCCACAGCGAGGTCTAGATTCGCGGCCGCCGTCAGGCGGGCCGGCGGTTCGAAGGCGTCGGCGCGGGCGACCGGCAGCCGGGCCGCGCCGCAGAAGACCCAGGGGCTGTCGCTCACGCCGGCGGCTCCGCTTTCCGCGGCGTGCTCTGGGGAAGCTCGGCTCCCGCCCTCCACCACAGGCCGAGCATGATGAGCACGCCGGCGAGCGGCACGAGGGCGGCCAAGAAGGCGACGATCAGCCAGTTCAGCAGGTCGCCGGCGGTCTTGCGCGCGGCGAGGTAGCCGAGCAGCATGCAGATCACCATCTGGGGGCCGAGCGCATAGAAGACCCAGCCGATCTTGTAGACGATCCAGGCGAGGCTGACGTCGTTCATCGTCCGTACATGTGCAGCAGGCGCCGGACGGTGGCGCGCAGATCGGCGACCGCTTCGGGCGGTGACAGCGGGCGCGCCTGGTCGGCGAAGCGCAGCAGGTGATGCGAGAGCCAGCGCTCGTCCATGTAGGGCTGCTCGGCGAGGCACGAGCCGTCGGCGAGCGCGCGCACCGGCTGGCGTTCGGCGATCCAGCGGTGCACCGTGGGGCTGTACCAGATGGTGGCGGTCCTGGGCGCGTAGCTCCCCGAGGCGGGGATGCCCTCGCGCCGGTAGAGCTCCAGGCCCACGTCGGGGCGCGGCGCGAAGCGCTCGTCGAGGAGCCGCGCCGTCTTCGTGGTGGCCACGCGGAACACGCGTGTGCCGCCGGCGGTGCGGCACCAGCACACGTAGTACCACTCGCCGCGGCTGTGGATGAGCAGGTA
>JBAXRL010000322.1:0-4153 GCA_037131205.1 Actinomycetes bacterium
AGCAGCGTCAGCGCGCCGGGGTCGCAGGCGGCGATGCAGCAGGTGCAGTCGATGCAGAGGTGATGGAGCACCGACGGGCGCGCCGCGCGCACGCGCACGGCCGCCGTAGGGCACGCCGCGAGGCAGTGGCGGCAGTCGCGGCAGAGCTCGGCGGCGATGCCCAGCGACGAGGGCCGCGCGCCCTGGTCGGCGGCCTCCGGCCGCAGCATGATCGAGAAGCTCACGCGCGTGCCGTCGCCGACCGTCGAGGTGACCCGCAGCCGGTCGCTGTTGCGCGCGATGTTGGGCAGGCCCATGCCGGCCCCGAAGCCGAGGGCGCGCGCCTCGGACGAGGCCGTCGAGAACCCCTCGCGCATCGCCTGCGGCACGTCGGGGATGCCGGGTCCGCGGTCGACGACATCGACGTCGAGCTGGCCGTCGCTGACGGTCGCCTCCAGGCGTCCACCCACGGTGTGGATGACGACGTTCATCTCGGCCTCGTAGGCGGCGATCATGGCGCGCCGCACGGCCCCGGACTCGGCGCCGATGCGCTTCAGATGCTGTTTGAGGTCGCGCGAGGCGGCCCCGGCGCCGCCGAAATCGCCGCTCTGGATGTCGTAGGCCAGGTGCTCCATCGGTCAGTCTTGCTTCTCCCCGGAGAGCGCCTGGTAGATGAGCCCGCAGGTCTCGAAGACCCCGGCGGGGGAGACCAGCAGCAGGGTGCCGTTCTGGCGGGCGAGGTCGACGACCTCGGCTTCGGGCTCGACGCCGTTGACGAAGCAGATGCCCGGCACGTCCATGAGCTCGGCCACGCGGAGAAGCTGTACGCTGGCCAGGTTGCTCACCAGAAGGGTCTTGTCGGAGGCCTCGTTGAGGAGGTCGCTGACGCGGTCGCCGGCGTAGATCCTGGCGATCTCGGTACCGCCCGGCCGCCCGGGCGTGATGACGCGGGCGCCGATGTTGTGGGCCAGATCCTCGAGTTTCATCTTCGACCTCGCGAGCAGGGATTCGAGTTTCTTGACCATCGGCTCGATCTCGCCGGCGCCGTTGGTCTCGGGCTCTTCGCGGCCGCCGAGGCGCGCGAAGTAGGCGGCCGATTCGAGCGCCGCGGTGATGTCCATGTACTCCACGAAGATGTCGGCGGCGAGGTGCAGCGGCACGGGCGCGAAGCTGATGAGGCTTTTGACGCCGGCGCGCACGAGCGTGTCGGCGGCCTCCTGGGCCGCCTCTCCGGGCACCGTGAGCACGGCGATCTCGAGGCCGAGGTCGCGCACCAGGGCCTCCATGCCGCCGGCGTCGAAGCAGCGCACGCCGTGGACGACGGCGTCGGTGAGCGCCGGCTCGATGTCGAACGCCGCGACGATCGCCACGGAGGAGCTCTTGTCCTCGAAGTGGGCGAGGACCGCGCGGCCCAGGTTGCCGACCCCCACAAGCGCGACCTCCTGGCTCACGGCGCCGTCCAGGAAGCTGCCGATGCTGGCGATGCAGGCGTCCACATCGTAGCCCTTGTTGGGGCTGCCCGAGTAGCCGATCGCCATGAGGTCGCGGCGCACCTGCGCGGCGCTGACCACGGCGTGGCGGGCAAGCTGGTGCGAGTAGATGCTCTCGAGGCCATCCGCCCGCAGGGACGACAGCAGCCGCCGGTAGCGGCTCATGCGCGACACTGTCTTTCTCGACACCATGCGGGCTTCGACTCCCTCAGGAAACTCGGCCAGGAGATTCGTTACAGAACGAACGCTGTGAAATCTGTCACGATTCTCCCCCAGAAGCCCGCGCCTGTCAACACGGCGCCTCTTGGACAAGTTGGCCAAACAGCGGCCGTCAAACGTGTCCTCCGTATGTTGACCCGGCCCGGGAGACCCGGCCGCCGGTTTGCTAGTATCGGGCGGAGTCATGAGGAGGGAAGACCAGCGGTCGCGGCGTCGTGGGCGCGCGTCCATCCGATCGTCTCTCTTCAGCGCGGAGGCGCTTCGCGCGCCGCGCCGTCACTGCCGGCACTACGATCTTCTTTGGAGGTTCATCCATGACGGACAGGCCAGTTCACATGAAGCACATGCCGGATTTCGTCGCTCCGGTCGCACCCATCGTCATCGACCACGCCGAGGGCAGCTGGGTCTACGCCACAGACGGCACCAGGTGGCTCGACTTCGTCATGGGGATCGCCGTGATGAACACCGGTCACGCGCACCCCAAGGTCGTCGAGGCGGTGCAGGCTCAGGCGGCCAGGGTCTCGCACGCCCAGATGAACATCTACCGCCATCAGCCGATGCTCGATCTCAGCGACAAGCTCGCCGAGATCGTCCCCGAGGGCATGGACACCTTCGTGTATACCAACTCGGGCGCCGAGGCCGTCGAGAACGCGGTCAAGCTGGCCAAACAGGCCACCCGTCGCCCGGGCGTGATCGCCTTCCACGGCGCCTTCCACGGTCGCACCCACCTCGGAATGGCGCTCACCGACTCCGGCGTACACTACCGCGGCCACTTCGAGCCGCTCGTCGGCAGCATCTATCACGCGCGCTACTGCTATCCGTATCGCACGCCCGCCGGCGAAGACGCCACGGCCTACGCCATCGAAGACGTGCGCCGCGTGCTGCGCGCCGAGATCTACGGCGACGACGTCGCCGGCATCATCGTCGAGCCCATCCAGGGCGAGGGCGGCTTCGTCGTGCCCACCGCGGAGTTCATGCAGGAGCTGCGCGCCATCGCCGACGAGATCGGCGCGTGCCTGATCCTCGACGAGATCCAGGCCGGCATGGGCCGTACCGGCGCGTGGCTCTGCCTCGATCACTACGGCGTCAAGCCCGACATCCTGACCCTGGCCAAGGGTATCGCCAGCGGGTACCCGCTGGGCGCGGTCGCGGCGCGCAAGGAGCTCTGGGACAAGTGCCTGCCCGGCTCCATGGGCGGCACCTACGGCGGCAACGCCGTGGCCTGCGCGGCCGGCGTGGCCACCATCGACGCGATGCGCGACGAGGGCATGCTCGAGAACGCCACCAGGCAGGGCGACAAGCTCAAGAAGTTCTTCGAGGACCTGCAGGCCACGTACCCCTGCATCGGCGAGGTGCGCGGCAAGGGCCTCATGCTCGCCATCGAGTGCGTGACGCCTGGTACCAAAGACGCCGACGCCGCCAGGTCCAAGGCGTTCATCGCCGAGTGCGGCAAGCAGAGGCTGATCCTCATGGGCGCCGGCTCCCTCGGCAACTGCGTGCGCTTTCTGCCGCCGCTCAACGTCAACGACGCCGACATGGACGTCGCCATGGGCATCTTCTCCGCGGCCGCCAAGGTGGCGTTCGCCTGAGCGAGACGCCGCGTCACAGGCGGTCTCCGCGGGGGCGGGGCGCTTCGGCGCCCCGCCCCCGCGGCGTTTCGAGCCACGCTCGGCGGCGTGCTACACTGCGGGCGATGAGCTCTCCCGAGTCGCCAGCCCCCCGCTTCACCACGCCCGTGCGCGTGCGCTACGCCGAGACCGACGCCGCCGGGGTCGTCTACCACGGCAACTACCTCATCTACTTCGAGGTCGCGCGCCTCGAGCTGCTGCGCGCCCTCGGCCACCCCATCACCGCCATCGAGGCGCAGGGCGTGCTGCTGCCCGTGGTCGAGGCGCGCCTCAGGTACCTGCGGCCCGCGCGCCTCGACGACCTGCTCGAGGTGTCCGTGGGCGTCGAGTCCGTCGGCCCGGCCTCCTTCGCCCTGGACTACGAGGTCACCCGCGACGGGCGCCTGCTGGTCGGCGGCTGGACACGCCTGGCGGTCTGCGAGCGCGACAGCGGCCGCGCCATGCCCATGCCCGGCTGGCTGCGCGACCTCTTTGGGCGCATCCCCGCGACGGCGGAGAGCGGCTCATGAGCAGCGTGATGCCGCCAGAGCCCCCGGATGCCCCCGAAGCGCCGCAGCCGCCTTACGGCGACGGCCTGCCGCCGGATTTCGAGACGCTCCTGCCCGACGACCTCGAGGTCAAGCACTGCTACCGGCACCCGCAGCGCGAGACCGGCGTGTCGTGCTCCAACTGCGGGCGTCCCATCTGCCACGACTGCATGATCGAGGCGCCGGTGGGTTTTCGCTGCCCCGAGTGCGTCAAGGAGCAGAGCCCGCGGGGCTCGCGGGCCAAGGTGGTCACGCGCGGCCAGATCCGCTCGCGCTGGGGCGCCGCCGGCGGCGTCATGAGCGGCGGCGC
>JBAXRL010000323.1:0-4151 GCA_037131205.1 Actinomycetes bacterium
AGGCTGCTGGATGCAATTGCTTTCTCGACTGCCACTTCTGTCACCTCCTCCAAAACATTTGCGTTACCACTGATGCGGCGGGTAGGTCCGCGTAACCCGGACCACGTTGATAGTCTACCCGAGGTCCAGCGGATTGATAGGTTGGCCACCGTGGGGAAAACGCGAAGTAGCGTGTGGGTTACGTAAGGATTGTGGAATGCGCCGTATGCGCTGCGTGTGCCCCGGCAAAGCCGCCCGCGAGCTGCCCCCGGTCAGAGCGCCGCCGGCGACCGTGGGGCCGCGCGCCGGTCGAGGATGTAGCCGTAGCGCGGCACCGTGCGCACGTACAAGGGCTTCGCGGGGTCGGGCTCGATCTTGGCGCGCAGGTTCTTCATGTGCCAGCGCACCACAGCCGCGTCGCCGCTCCCCGTGGGGTAACCCCACACGCGCTCCAGGAGCTGCCGGCTCGAGAACACCTCGCCGGCGTGCGCCATGAGAAACCCGATGAGCGTGAACTCGGCGGGCGTGATGGGGACCGGCGCGCCCTCCACCTGGAGACTCCGCTCGCGGGTGTCCAGGCACAGGGCGCCGACGCGCATCACGTGCGCATCGCCCGCGGTCTCGGGCGGCGGCGCAGCCGTGCGCCGCAAGAGACTGCGCACGCGGGCCTTGAGCTCGGTGAGGTCGAAGGGTTTGCACAGGTAGTCGTCGCCGCCTTCGTCCAGACCCCTCACGCGGTCCTGCACTTCACCGTGGCCGCTGAGGAACAGGATGGGCACGGACGCCAGGCGCAGGTCGCGGCGCGCCTCGCGGCACACCTCGATGCCGTCGAGTCGCGGCATGACGACGTCCATCACGAAGAGGTCGGGACGCTCCTGCCGGGCAAGAGCCAGCGCCTCGACGCCGTCGCTGGCGGTGAGGACCTCGTGGCCCTCGTCGAGAAGCGCGTACTTGACCGCCCACACAAGGTCGGGCTCGTCGTCGACAATGAGGACGCGCGCCATGTCTACCCCCCCTCGCGCGGCCGCCGGGCCGGGAGCACCTCGGCGGCAAGACGCCGTATCTGTTCCAGAGAGAACGGTTTCGCGACGAAAGCCCTGAGCAGCCCGCTCTCGAGGGCTTGGCGCACCGCGTCGTCGTCGCCGGCCACGTACCCGGAGACGAGGACGACGGTGGTGTCGAGGTCGAGATCGGACACCTCGCGCGCAAGCTGCAGCCCGTCCATGTCGCCGAGCTTAGCATCGACGAACGCCAACCGGTAGTCGCCGGTGGCCAGCAACGAGGCGGCCTCCGTGCCGGAACAGGTGGTGACCACATCGTAGGCCCCGCTGAGCGCCGATTTGAGCGCCCAGCAGACGTCGGGCTCGTCATCGACCACCAGCACCCTCTGGCTCATCTACACACCCCCCTTGGGGATCGACACCGTGAAGGTCGAGCCCTTGCCCACCTCACTGGCCACTTCGATACCGCCGGCGTGCTGCTCCATGATCCTGTAGCTGATGGACAGGCCCAGTCCCGAGGACGCGCTGCCCGGGGGCCGCGTGGTGAAAAAGGGGTCGAAAAGGTGGGGCAGGTCCGCGGCCGGTATGCCCACGCCTGTATCCCGGAAGGCGATCCTGACCGTGCCGCCCTGCCCCGCGCGCACGACGACGCTCAGCGTGCCGCCCTCGGGCATCGCGTTGCAGGCGTTCAGCACGAGATTGGTGAACACCTGCTGCAGCAGATCGGCATTGCCGGCGACGCGGAGGCCGTCGGGCATGGGCTTCCTGTGCACGCGTACCCTCTGGAGCACCAGCTGATCGGCCAGAAGCACCATGGTGTCGTCGAGCAGAGCTTCCACATCGACCTCGCCGAGCAGCTCCGCTTGAGGCCGGGCGAACTTGAGCAGGTTGTCGATGATCAGCGCGGATCGCCTGGTGGAGGCGTCGATCTTCTGCAGGCACGTCGCCAGAAGCTCGGGGTCATCGGGTTTTTCGAGCAGCAGCTGGGCGCTGACCTGGATAACGGCCAGCGGGGTGCGCAGCTCGTGGGCGATGCCCCCCGCCATCACCCCCAGCGAGGCCATCTTCTCGGCCTGGATGAGTTGGTTCGCCAACAGGCGGTAGGCGGTGAGGTCGCGCCCCACGACCACCGTCCCCGTGACCGCGCCGCTGTCGTCGGTCATCGGCGAGCTGCTCCAGTCCACGATCGCCTCTCGCCCGTCGGGGGCCACGAGCCGGGCCTCGTAGGTGGGCACCTGATGTTCCGCCGCCGCCGCCGCCGCCGCCGCCGCCGCCGCCGCCGCCTGCAGCATCGTCTGCATGAGCTCTGCGTCGTCAGGCGCACAGAACTCCCGCAAGCGCTTGCCGCGCACCTCGGCGAGCGTCCGTCCGGAGACCCGCTCGGCGGCCGGGTTCCAGGTGACGATGCGGCCGTCCCCGTCAAGGGAGGCCACGACATCGTTGGCGCTCTGCACCACGCCGCTCAAGTGACGCTCGGCCCGTCTGGCCTCGACACCGAGCTTGTGCCGCTCGGTGACATCGTCCACGAGCAGCATGGCCTGCTGCACGACGTCCCCTGCCATGATCGGGACGAAGCGGAAGAAGAACACGTTGCCGGCGCCCACCTGCAGGACGTCGCCGCCGTCGATGGCCTCCCCGGTCTTGAAGACCGCCCTCAGATTCTCTTCCATGGGCGCGTAGCGGGTGAGCCACGCGGGCAATACGTCCACCAGCCGGCGGCCGATGGTAGTCGCTTGCGCGCGCCGGGCGCTCTCAAGGAAATGCCGGTTGGCGGACACGACGCGCAGGCCGCGGTCGACGACCACCATGGAGCTCGGGATGCTCTCGATGAACTGGCTGACGAAGAGCCCGTGCTCGCTGGTCTCGTGCTCGAGGCGCGACAGCGAGCGGAAATGCCCCAACAGCTCACCCACCACGGCGGCGAACTGAAGATGGGCGTGGTCGAAGGGCGCCGCCCCGCCGAGGCGGCCCAGATTCAGGACCCCCAGCACGCCGCCGTCCCAGGAGATGGGCACCGAGAGGGAGGAGCTGATGGAAGGCTGAGTCATGGCCGCGCGCACCGGGCCGGGGATCTCCTGTCCCGGAGCCATGAGCAGCGACTCGCCGTGCTCGGCCACCCAACCGCTGATCGCCGCGCCCAGCGCGACCCGCGTGTGCTCGGCGACGTCTTCGGGGACGCCCAGGGAAGCGATGATGACCAGGGCGTCGCGCTCGTCGTCCACCACCATCAGCGAGGCGCGATCCGCCCCCGCGATGCGCGCCAGCGCCTGGAGGACGTCGTGAAAGACGTCTTCTGGCGGAGCGGCGGGCGCGGAGGGCTCCGCCGCCGTGCGGTCGAGCAGACCGCCGCACTCGAGCAGGCCGGCGAGAACCGCGTCTCGCGTCAGGCTTCTGTGCCTCACCACTGGGGTGCCTCCCGTCTTGAGGCGCATCGTCCCTGCATACGACCACAGCAGGCGGGCGCCGTCAAGCGTATGTCCGTTCGGGCCGCGCCCGCGAGCGCGCGGCCGCCGCGGACCCCAAGCCTCACTCCCACTCGATCGTGCTCGGCGGCTTGCTCGAGATGTCGTACACGACGCGGTTGACCTCGGGCACCTCGTTGATGATCCGCGACGAAAGCGTCTCGAGCAGCTCATACGGCAGATGCGCCCAGTCGGCGGTCATGGCGTCGTCGCTCTTGACCGCCCTGATCGCGATCGGGTAGCCGTAGGTGCGCTCGTCGCCCTGCACGCCCACGCTGCGGATCACGGGCAGGATGGCGAAGCACTGCCAGAGCTCGCGGTAGAGCCCGGCCTTGCGGATCTCATCCTGCACGATGGCGTCGGCGCGCTGCAGCACGTCCACTCGCGCGCGCGTGATCTCGCCGATGATGCGGATCGCCAGGCCGGGCCCGGGGAACGGCTGGCGCCACACGATGCGCTCGGGCAGGCCGAGCTCCTCGCCGACGGCGCGGACCTCGTCCTTGAACAGCCAGCGCAGCGGCTCAACCAGCTCGAAGTCCATCTTCTCGGGGAGGCCGCCCACATTATGGTGACTCTTGATCCTGGCGGCCTGCCGCGTGCCGCTCTCGATGACGTCGCTATAGAGCGTGCCCTGCACGAGGAACCTGGCGTCGATGAGCTTGCGCGCCTCCTCCTCGAAGCAGCGGATGAACTCCTCGCCGATGATCTT
>JBAXRL010000324.1:0-4146 GCA_037131205.1 Actinomycetes bacterium
TCTCGAACTGCGGCCAGAGGGCGGCAAGAGCAAGAGGGTTGTCGAAGCCTTTCAGATTGAACGGACTGACCACCGAGGCCACGCCGGGCGTCTTGGCCAGCGTCTGGCCGAAGGAGTAGAGCGCGGCCGCCGCAGCCAGGTCGATCTTGCCGTCGCCGCTGCTCCACGTGACGAGCACCGACAACGGCGAGAGAGCGCTCTGGTCGAACTCACGCTGGAGGACGTCGGCGCCGAGGCGGGACTCCGAGGACATCGGCAACGATGCGGCAGAGGACATCTGCCCTTTGAGGTCGAGCGCCGGCGAAGCCACCAGGAGGACCAGAGCCAGACTCACGAGAAGCACCACCCACGGCCGCCGCAGCAGAGCCGTGGTCCACCCCGTCCAGAAACGGCTCTCGTGCGGCGGACGTTGCGGAACCACGCGCAGGGCGTCCACGCGCCGGCCCAGCAGGCCCAGAAGCGCCGGCATGAACGTCAGCGCGGCGGCCACCGAGAAGAGGACGACGAGCGCGCCACCGATCCCGATGGAGCGCATGCCGGGCGAAGGGAAGAACATGAGTCCCACCATGCCCACCACGACGGCCACACCGCTGTAGAACACCGAACGGCCCGCCCTCGAAGCGGACTGCGCGACGGCCTCCTCGACCGTGCTGCCGGAGTGCAGCTCCTCGCGAAAGCGGGCCACGATGAAGAGCGCATAGTCGATGGCGACCGCCAGACCGAGCAGGCTGGCGACGTTCATGCTGAAGATCGACATGTCGACGACGTGTCCGAGCAGGTAGATACTGCCGAGCGTGACCGACACGGCCATCCCGCCCGTGATGACCGGCAAGGCGGCCGCGGCCACGGTTCCGAACACCAGCACCAGGGCCAGCAGCGCCACCGGTAGCGCATACATCTCGACCTTGCGCAGGTCGTCGAGCGAGGCGGACGAGAGGTCGGCGTTCACCGCCGGCTCGCCGGTGAGGTACGTCGTGAGCTGCGTGGAGCGAGTGGCCTGCGTGAGGACGGCGCGGATGGCAGCGGTCTGTTTCTGCACCGCCTGCGGACTGGTGTCGAACGTGAGCACGGCCACCGAGCTCTTGCCGTCCTTCGACACAAGTTGCGAGGCGCCGCTGTTGGAATACGTCAGGATGCTCTGCAGTCCCGGGATCCCGGCCGCCTCGAGCTTCGCCAGGACTTGCTTCTCCTGCTCCTGGTAGGCGGCGCTGCGGACGTCCAGCGAACCGCCTTTCACGACCACGACCAAGGTCGTGGAGCCTTGGCCGAGACGCGTCTTGATAAGGTCCGCCGCCTGCTGCCCGGGAGCGTTGGGATCGTTGAAGCCGCCGCCCTGCAGGACGTCCGCGAGTTGCGGCGTGGCCGCGATCCCGGCGGCAAACAGCACCACCCAGATGGCCACGACGAGCCATCGACGGTGGTAGCAGAACCTGCCCAGCGCCCCGAAGAGGTCGTGCTCGGCGCCGGGCGCCCGCGCCGGCCGCCTCATCGTGGCGGCTGCCGGTCGAGGGTCGCCTTGAAGCCGGCGACGTATGCCTCCAGCACGCGTCGGGGGGCCAGGGTCACGTCGCCGGCGACCTCGGCCAGGTCGACCGCTCCGATCGACACCACGCCCTGCACGAGCGCCCACACGCCGTACGCCATCTCGCCCAGGGTCAGCTGATCGGTGGCCACAAGAACACCTGCATCCGCCCCCTCGCGGAAGGTCTCGCCGATCAGCCGCGCTACCTCGAGACCGACCGAGCGGTCGCCTTGTTCCGGAAAGCCGCCCTGAGCAGAGCTGAGGATGCAGCGCAGGTCCACGGGGTTCTCGCAGGCGAAGTCCATGTAGGCCACGCCCAGCTCTACGATGCGCCTGTCCGGCGGCAGGTCAAGAGGGACGCGACGCAGGTACATGCCGAGGCGCTGCAGGGACTCGGCTTGCAGCGCCACGACGATGTCGTCGCGGCTGGAGAAGTACGTGTACAGAGACGCCGGACTGAAGTCGGCGCGACGCGCCACCTGGCGCAGCGTGAGCTCCTCGGGACCCACTTCCAGGAGCAGCTCCCTCGCCGCGGCCAGTATCTCCTCGCGCGTGTCGCGGCGGCGTCGCTCGCGCCGCGACAGCTTCGGCTCCTGGCTCCGACCCTCGGGTGGATCGTGCTCCGACTCTCGTTCTGCACTCATGGTCCGAACACCAATCGTTCGCTTGAACGGTCATTGTGATGCCGTACAGTGTTCGGAATTATAGCGGCGGCGCACGCCGCGGTCAAACGGGTCTTCATGACGCGTCTGGCTCTCGGAGACGCTTGAAACGGCCCGGGCCGACGCGGTTCCGGCGGTGCCACCGCGTCCGTCGGCATAATGTCGGCACATCGGGTGAAGCCAGAAACCAGCCCCCGCCGAGACCCTGTACCCTTCAGGCATTCTCACTGGCCTCGGCATCCAGCCGATCGCCCTCGCCATCACCCTCGGCTGCCGCGCGGCCGACGCTGATGCCCCGGGCGCGGCCGAATCCCGAACGTTCCACTTCGCCGGGAACTGTGGTTGACTGTGGCCGAGACACGTGAGCAGCCCGATCGCTCCCACTGCGCCGCTGACCACAGCGATCTCTCAGGACCGCCACCGGGTGCTCCGTCGAGCCGCAGCCGGCCTCATGCGAAGCGCGCCGGCAGTGCTGATCGACCACGTACATACGGCTCGCTGCTCGGCTGTTCTTTGGCCTGGGCCATGAAGGAAAGGGGTGAGAAGGTCATGTCGACGACCGAAGCGCACCAGCCGAACCGGGGTAGAGACACCGTTCCGTCGCTCATCAGGCCGGTTGAGGCGGAGGCGCGGATGAACCCTGAGCAGGCGCGAGAGATGGAGGCGTACGCGCTTGGGGTGCAGACCGTGCTGTGGGGGATGCAGCGAGTCAAAGCCGCGCAGACCATGCGCAACTTCGTGGCGCCGATTCCGGCGGGTTCGGCGCGCAACCCATTTGATCCGAGCCCGCACGGTATCAACGTCTGGGGGCACGCTCGCGCGCTGGTCACGCACGAGCTGCGCGTCATCGAGACGCCCAACACCGAGACGCTCTACTCCACGGCCGTCCTCGACCTCCGGGACGGCCCCATCGTGGTGGTGCACCCCGATCTCGGGGAGCGCTACTTCCGCACGAGCGTCTGGGAGCTGCGCGGCGATACGCATACCATCAGCCAGAAGCATGACGGGCCGAAGCCGCCGCCCTGTGCACTGCTGCCCGACGGCTGGACAGGGACCCTCGCCGACGGCCTCAAGCCCATCCAGACGCACAGCCGCTACGTCTTGATCAGCCCCCACATCGCCGTCATGGGAGATGACGACCTGCCGCATGTTCACACGCTGCAGGAGGGCTTTCGGCTGATCGCCCTCGAGGACTGGGGCGCATCGAACAGGGATCTGCAGCCTGGCCGGCCGATGCGCCCGCTGCGGCGGCCCGGCACGAAGACTCCCGCGGAACTGCTCTTCTTTGAGGAGCTCTGCGAGACGTTGAAGGACATCACGATGCCCGACGATGAGCTGGCATTCGCCCGTCAGGCCGGACGCATCGGCGTGACGCTCGCGGATGGGTTTCAGCACGACGGGCTCGACGGAGCCACGGTCGCCGGACTGAAGCGAGCGGTTCTGGATGCGCAGAGCATCCTCGAACACGAGGCAAGAGTCCAGATGCCGGTTCAGCCCCACGGCACGTGGATGGTCAGCTACGACCTCACCAGCCAGGACGACTGGCTGTTCCGAGGCTCGGTCGGCTGGAAGTACGTGTGGGGCGATCTCGCCAGCGAGATCATCTTTCCGATCGCCCGCAACGACGAGCGCGGCGAACCGCTGTGCGGAGAGCATCGCTATGCCCTCCACTTCGACCAGGGACAGCTCCCGCCCGCCCGTTACTGGCGCATCAGCATGTACGACCTCGACGGCTTCTTCATCGACAACCCCATACGGCGATACGGCATCGGCAACATGGCCGAGGAGCTTCGGGCCAATCCCGACGGATCGCTGACCATCTACGTCCAGCACGACTCTCCCGGCAAGGAGAAGGAAGTGAACTGGCTGCCTGCTCCCAAAGACGGCTTCTTCCTCATGCTGCGCATGTATCAGCCGGAAGAGAGGATGTATCGCGGAGAGTACATTGTGCCGCCGCTGCAG
>JBAXRL010000325.1:0-4131 GCA_037131205.1 Actinomycetes bacterium
CTCGCCGTGGTCTGCGACACCGGCTACTCGCCGGGGCGCGTGCTTCGCGAGGTGCTCGAACGCAACGGCATGCTGGCCTGCTTCGAGTACCTGTTCTTCTCCAACGAGCACGGCATGAGCAAGCCTGACGTACGCGTCTTCCAGCACACGCTGGCGGCGCTGGACGTGCGTGCGCCGGAGGCGGCCCACGTCGGCGATATCCAGCGCACCGACATCGCCGGAGCCCAGGCCGCGGGCATGGCCGCCGTGCACTTCATCGGCGCCAACAACCACGACGCCGGGCGTTCCACGGCGGACCTCATGGTCAGGCACTTCGACGAGCTGCCGGCGGCGCTCGGCGGCCTCACCTGTGCCGGCTGCTGAAGACGGCGGCCGGCAAGCCGCAGGCCGCTCGCCGCCGCGGCGCCTTCTGGCGCCGGCCGCGGTCCTTATCGCGACGCTCCTCTGCTTCTTTGCGCTGACCTTGCTGGTGCGCCCCAACGCGCCCGGCGACCTCGACGCGCGCGTCAACGCCTTCGTCGGGGCGCATCGCAGCAGCGCGCTGACGAGCTTCTTCACGGGCTACACGGGTTTGGGCCAGTGGCTCGTCCTCACAGTCGCCACCGTGGCCGTGCTCGCCGCTCTCGCCTGGCGCGCTCGCCGCCGCGAGGCCGTGTTCCTGCTGATCGCCATGACGGTGTCGGCGCTCCTCAACGTGGCGCTCAAGCAGCTCTTCGCGCGGGCCCGCCCCCCGGCAGAGGCCGCCGTGGCGAGCGTGAACGGCTACGCCTTTCCCAGCGGTCACGCGATGTCGTCGGCCACCTTCGCCCTGGCGCTCGCCGTCGTTGCCTGGCCGACTCGCTGGCGGTGGCCTGCGGCCGGTTTCGCCACGGCGTTCGCGCTGCTCATGGGCCTGTCCCGCGTCTACCTCGGCGTGCACTGGCTCACAGACGTGCTTGCGGCCTGGGTGCTCGCGGTGGCCGTCGTTGCGGCGACGCAGACGATCGTGCGGTCGGTCATCGCGTGGCGAGCGCACAGGCCGCAGGTAGGACGCGCCGCCACTCCCGTCGAGGTGGTCTTCCTGGATTGGGGCGACACCTTGATGGTGGACGACGGGACGCGGTCCGGGCCCATGGCGGCGTGGCCCGAGGTCCGCGCGGTGGACGGGGCGCAGGACGCGCTGCGCCGCCTGCGCCCCCACTACCGCCTGCTCGTGGCGACCAACGCCGACGACTCCGGCGAGCGCGACGTGCTGGCCGCGCTCTCCCGCGTCGGCCTCGACACACTCATCGACGGCGTCGTCAGCTCGCGCGACGTCGGCGCCCGCAAGCCCGACGCGCTCTTCTACCGCGCGGCCCTTCAGCGCGCCGGCCGCGCCGACCTGCCGCTGGCGCCGGCGCGCGCCGTCATGGTCGGCGACTCGTGGCCCAACGACGTGGCCGGCGCCCGTGCCGCGGGCCTGCGCGCCGTGTGGCTCAACCCATCCCGGGCGCGGCGCCCCGCAGGCGCCGCCGCGCCCGACGCCGAGATCCGTACGCTCGCCGACCTGCCGCAGGCGCTGGCGAGGCTCTCGGGCGCGGCGCCCGTTGCGCCGCCGCGCCGCGCGGGCTAGTGTGCGTTTGAGTCCCGTCGACCATGGAGGCAGCCCGATGGACCTGAGTCATCCCGAGGCTTGGTGCGCCCGCGCCGTCGCCCTCGGCGCCGACGCCGCGACCGTCATCGACACCGGCAGGATCGTGACCGCCGAGTGGGTGCGCATGAAGTGCCTCTACGGCTGCGACGACAACGGCGCCTACCGCACCTGCCCGCCCAATTCGCCGGAGCCCGCCGCCACCCGTCGCCTGGTCGACGAGCTCCGGCGGGCAGTGCTGCTCAGAGGCGGTCCTCACCGCGGGCGTCAGAGCTCCGACGCCATGTCGCGGCGGCTCAATGACGCCGCCCTCAAGCTGGAAGGTGAGCTCTTCCTCGCCGGCTTCTTCAAGGCCTGGACGATGGGCGCCGGCCCCTGCGACTACTGCGGCGCCTGCGAGACCGAGAAGCCGTGCGTGGCCCCCGAGCGCGCCCGGCCCTCGATGGAAGGCTGCGGCATCGACGTGTTCAGCACGGTGCGCAACGCCGGCTGGGAGCTCGAGGTGGTCCAGGACGAGGACGACGAGTACAGCTTCTTCGCCCTCGTCCTTGTGGACTGAGGCCTCGCCCGTGCCTCCCCAGAGCCCCGCGGACCCGCCTCAGCCCAGCACGCTCGCGTGGCCGTCCCGCCGCACGGTCTGCCTGCTCCTGCTGCTCCTCGCCGCCGCGCTCGCCGCCAACTTCTGGGTCGGCATCCTGCGCAACACGTTCAACGACCTGTCCTCGGCGGTCGGCGTCCCGCAGCACGACTTCTACCAGTACTACGCCGGCGGCCACAACTGGAACCTCGGGCTGGATCCCTACCTCAACTATCCCGACGACTCGCGCGTCATCCACCAGCCACGCTTCAACTACCCGCAGATCTCCGGCTACATCTATCCGCCCACGGTGCTGCCGCTCCTCGGGCAGCTCGCGCGCCACGACTACGACTGGGCGAGGACGGCGTGGGTGGCGCTCGACGTGAGCGTCTTTGCGCTGATGGTGCTCGCGGCGGTCTTCGTGAGCCGCGGGCGGCGGCTCGAGGTGCTGACCGCCAGCGTCCTTCTCACGATGGTCTCGTTCGCCTTCTTCTATCACGTGCACGAGGGGCAGATCGACATGATCGTCGCCGGCCTTGCGATCGGCGCCTTCCTGCTCTATCCGCGCTGGGGGGGCTGGCCGTCGGCGGCCCTGCTGGCCATCGCGGTGGCCACCAAGGTGTCGCCCATCCTGCTGGTGGCGGTGATGGTCGTCTACTTCCGCGATTGGCGCTTCATCCTGAAGACGCTCGCCTGCGGCGCCGTGGTCTTCGCCGTCTCGCTGGCCTTCGTCGACTTCTCGCTCTACCGCGAGTACGTGGTCAAGATCCTGCCGACCATCGCGGGGTCCGACTCCTCACCGTTCAATCAGACGCCCCTGCGCTTCTGGTGGCGTTACCCGATGGCCATCAAGGTCGGGTCCGCTCTGGGTTACGCCGCCCTCATCTTCCTCGCTTGGGTGGCAGGCAGGAACACGCGCCGTCTGGCGGAGACGGAGAGGCGCGTCGACGTCGGCACCGAGAGAAACGCTATCCTTCTGATGACGGTGCTCCTCATGCTGCTGTTCTCCCCGCTGGCCTGGCAGATGGCCTACGTATGGGTCATCGTGCCGATGGCCCTCGTGCTCGTGTCGCCACCCCCAAAAGGCAAGGAGTGGGTGCTCCTCGTGCTCGGCGCCGCGGCGGTCCTGCTGTCGCTGCGCATGTGGCCCTACCGGGTGCTCGACATGACCAACATCATCGGGGGGGCCATCGCCGTGCTGTGCCTCATGCGCTACTACCTGCCGCTCGAGACCTCGCGGCGGCCGCTACCGGCGGGCGAGTCCGCGCGCAAGCCAGCGACAAAGGGAGAGCCCGGGTAGGACGCGCGCTTAGATCAGCGCCGCGGCCGACGTCAGCCGCCCGACGGCGTCGTCGCGGCCGAGCACCCAGAGAGACTCGAAGAGGCCCGGGGTGATGCTCTGGCCGCTCATGCCGAGGCGCAGGGCGGCGAACACGGCTTTTGGCTTCACCTCGAGGCGCGCCGGCAGATCGCGGACGAGCGCCTCGACGGCCTCCACGCTCCATTCCGGCAGCTCGCGAAGGCCCAGGGCCGCGGCGCGCAGCGTCTCGGCGGCCCCCGCCGTGCCGGCAAGCCGCTCGGCCGCCTCGGCGGAGAAGGCCAGCGGCCGGAAGAACCAGCCGGCGATGGGTACGAAGTCGGCGAGCACGTCCATCTTGTCGCGGACCAGCGGTGCCAGCCGGCGCGTGAGCGCCTCCTGCTCCACGTCGGGGGCCACGAGCAGCGCGTGCCCCGTGTCGGCGCCCTCGACCTCCGCGGCCAGAGCCTCGGGGCCGAGCCTGGCGAGCTCCTCGACGGCGGCCGGCGCGCCGTAGAAGCCGATCCGCGTGAGGTACTCCTCGAGCCGCCCGCCGAGCGCGACGTCGTCCATCTGACGAATGAAGCGTCCGTTCATCCAGCGCAGCTTCTCGGGGTCGAAGATGCTGGCGCTGGCGCCCAGCTTGAG
>JBAXRL010000326.1:0-4128 GCA_037131205.1 Actinomycetes bacterium
GCCGTGCACTGCGCTGTGGTCAAGGCGAACGGGTACGGGCACGGCGCCGTGCCCGCGGCACGCGCGGCGCTCGAAGCCGGCGCTACCTGGCTCGGCGTTGCCGCCGTCGCCGAGGCCGAGGAACTGCGCGCGGCAGGGCTGACGGCGCCGATCCTCATCTTCGGGCCCATGACCGGCGCCGAGTTGGAACGCGCCGTGGCGGCTCGCGCCGACGTGGTCGTGTGGTCGGCGCCGTTTCTGGCCGCGGCTCGGCGGCTCGGCGCCCGCGTGCACGTCAAGTTCGACTCCGGCATGGGCCGTCTGGGCGTCGGCGCGCAAGAGACGCGCGCGCTGTGCGCCGGAGCTGCCGAGGACGGCCTGCTGATCGGTCTGATGAGCCATTTCGCCACCGCCGACGAGGCCGACACCACGTTCTTCGAGTATCAGCTCGGCCGCTTCACGGCGCTGGCCGGGGAGCTCGCGGCTCTCTACCCCGGCCTGCTCTGCCACACGGCCAACAGCGCGGCGACGCTGCGCGGGCCGCGCACCCACTTCGGCATGGTCCGCACCGGCATCGCCATGTACGGCTTGGCGCCGAGCAACGACGAGCCCTTCAAGGACGACCTGCGGCCGGCGATGAAGCTCTGCTCGTACGTGGCCGGGGTGCGTGAGGTCGCGCCCGGCGAATCCGTGGGCTACGGACGGCGCTTCGTCGCCGACGCCCCGACGCGCATCGGCATCGTGCCCATCGGCTATGCCGACGGCGTGAGCCGGCTGCTCACCAATCGCGGCGACGTGCTGGTGGCCGGCCGCCGCTGCCGCATCACCGGCACCGTCAGCATGGACCAGCTCACCGTGCGGCTGCCCGGCGACTGGGGCAGGCCCGGCGACGAGGTCGTCTTCTTCGGCGCGGCGGGCGATGGCGTGCAGGGTCGCGCCGGCGAGGCGTGGACGGGAGCGGCTGCTCCCCGCCGCGATGCCCCGGACGCGCCGCGCATCCTCTGCGAAGAAGTGGCGCGGCTACTGCAGACCATCAACTACGAGGTCGTCTGCGACGTGGGGCAGCGGGTGGTGCGCGGCTACCGCGGCGCCGGCCCCGCGGCCTGACGCGCCCGTGAGCGGTCGTCAGTACGGGAGTGCGCCGCCGTCGCCCGACGAGGTCACGGCGGCGGCGCGCTCCGCCCTGGGCCCTGGCGAAGCCGGGTGGCTCGTCGGCGGCTGCCTGCGCGACGAGCTGCTGGGTCTGCCGGTCCGCGACGTCGACATCGTCGTGGACGGCGCCGCCGAGCCGTTTTCAAGGAGCCTGGCGGACCGGCTTGGCGGCGCCGTGTTCGCCTCGTCGGACGCCTTCGGCACATGGCGACTCGTGCTCGGTGACATGCACGTCGACGTGGCCCCGCTGCGCGACCGGGCGGCCCCACCTGCGGCCGGGCCGCCCGACCCGGCCACGCGCAGCGCCCGGCTTGAGGCCGACCTGCGCGCCCGCGACTTTACGGTCGACGCCATGGCCCGGCCGCTCGACGGCAAGGATCTCGTCGATCCGCTGAGTGGGCTCGACGATCTCGCCGCGCGCCGCCTGCGGCTCTGTTCGTCCTCGGCGCTCGACGACGACCCCCTGCGGGTCGTGCGTCTCGCCCGTCTCGCACGCGGGTTCGAGCTCTTGCCGGACGCGGCCGCTACGGCGGCGGCGCTGCGCGCCGCCGCCGGCCTCGCGACCGTGAGCGGTGAGCGTCTGCGGGAGGAGCTTTCGGTGGTGCTGGCCACCGGCGATGCGGCCGCGGCCTTTCGCGACCTTGCGGTGTGGGGCGCGCTGGCAGTGATCCTGCCCGAGCTCGACGGGCTGCGGGGCGTGGAACAGAACCCCTACCATCACCTCGACGTGTTCGAACACACTCTGGAGGCGCTTACCTACGTGCGCGGCGTGGTCGAGCAGCTCGGAGGCGTGGGGCACCTGACGCCGCCCTCCGATGCCGGCTTGCCCGGGGTGACGCCGCTCGTGCCGGTGTCGTGGGCGGTCCTGCTGCACGACATCGGCAAGCCGGCGGCGCGCATGGTCGACGACGAGGGCCGCGTCCTGTTCTGGCATCACGACGAGCTGGGCCGCGGGATGGCGACCGCCATCGCGGCCCGTCTCCGCATGAGCAACCGCTTCGCGGCGTATCTCGGCACGCTCATCCGCCAGCATCTGCGGCTGGGCTTCCTCGTGCGCGAGCAGCCGCTGACGCGTCGCGCTCTGGCTCGCTACCGCCGCGACGTGAGCCCCTGGGTGTTCGAGTCCGTTGTGGTCTCGTTGTGCGACCGGCTGGCGACGCGCGGCGAGAGGACATCGCTCACCTCCATGGCGCGGCACTACCGCGTGGCGCGCTCGGTGTGGACGGCGGTCGGCAAAGCGCCCGTGCCGCAAGTGCTCAGCGGCCACGAGGTGATGGAGCTTCTCGATCTCGAGCCCGGGGTCGCGGTGGGGCAGGCGCTGGACGCCCTCGACGAGGAGGTCGAGGCCGGCGAGATCACGACGGCGGAGGAAGCCCGTGCCTTCCTGACGGATTGGTGGGGGGAGCGGGAGGACGGCGCCGGCGCGGCGCGGCGCCCCCCGGCGGACGACTGATGCCCGAGCTCCCCGAGGTCGAGACCGTCCG
Source organism: Actinomycetes bacterium (assembly GCA_037131205.1). Classification (GTDB taxonomy): domain Bacteria; phylum Actinomycetota; class Thermoleophilia; order UBA2241; family UBA2241; genus CAIXSE01. The sequence goes on from JBAXRL010000326.1 coordinate 2,616, forward strand.
CCGCCGGCTCCTGACCTGCCTGCCGGGCCTGGTGGTGCGCGACGTCGTCGTCAACGACGCGCTGGTGAGCGCGCAGAGCGAAGCGGAGCTGCGCGCCCGGCTCACCGGCCGTCGCGTCGTCGGCCTGCGGCGTCGCGGCAAGTATCTCATCGTCGACCTGAGCGCGGTCGAGGGCACGCCGGCCGGCGCGCCGGGGCCGGGAGTCGGCCCCACGACGGCGGTCATCCACCTGCGCATGACCGGCCAGCTGCTGTTTCGCCCGGGACCGGCGGATCGCCCGCCGCGCTTCGTCTGGCGGCTAGATCCGCAGACGGACCTCTCGTTCCAGGACGTGCGGCGCTTCGGCCGCCTCTGGGCCTTCGACCCGGCGGCCGAGGACGAGTTCTTCGCCGCCATGGGCCCGGAGCCGTTCGGCGACGCCTTCAGCGTCGCCTATCTGCGCCGCGCGCTCGAGGGTCGCAGCGCGCCGCTCAAGTCGTTCCTCCTCGACCAGCGGCGCCTCGCCGGGGTGGGCAACATCTACGCCGACGAGGCGCTGTTTCGCGCGCGGCTGCACCCACTGCGCGCCGCGGGGAGCGTGGGGCCGCGTGAGGCGCGGCGCCTGCACGCGGCCGTGCTCGAGACTCTGCAGGCCGGGATCGACCACGAAGGTTCGTCCATCGAGAGCTTCATCGACCCGGCCGGGCAGCGCGGCAGCTTCCAGGAGATCCTGAGCGTCTATCAGCGCACCGGCCAGCTCTGCCGCGTCTGCGGTGCGACGGTGATGCGGCTCGAGGTGGGCGGCCGCGGCACGCACTACTGCCCCGCCTGCCAGCCGCGCCGCGGCGGCATGTCGCGCGGCTCGCGGAAGCTGCGCGGCAGCCCCGTGCCGCCGCGCGGCGGCAAGCCGCCTGACGGCGCCCCGCCGCGCGGCTGAGGCGGCGGCCGTGAACGGCGGCGCCCCGCGTCTATACATCGTGCTGACTTACGTGCCGCGGCGCACAAGCGTGCAGGTCGGCGCGCTCGGCCCCGTCGCGTTCGAGCGCGGCTGGTACGCCTATGTGGGCAGCGCCGCGCGGGCGCGCCGGGCGCGCGTCGCGCGCCATCTCGCGGCGGGCAAGCCGCTGCGCTGGCACGCCGACTACCTGTTCTCGGCCTTCCCGGCGCGCCGTGCCTGGCTCGTGGACGGCGCCAAAGGGGAGTGCGAGCTCGCCGGCGCCGAAGCGCAGCGGACGGCGCGCAGCGCCGGGCATCTGGTGCGCCTCCCGCGTCGGCCCCGGCGCCGCGACCTCGCGACGGCGGCGCGCGTCGCCGGGGCGAGCGGCGGCCGCGCGGTGAGGGCCTTCGCCCACGCTCTTCGCGGCTGACGCCCCGTCCGCGCCGCCGGCGGAGACCGCGTACGCGCGCGGTCTGCTTCGAAGGCCCATGTCGGTCGCGAAGCCTGACCCCGATGATTGTCCCAGACGAATGCTTCACCGCGCGGGCGCAGCGCCGTCCGCGAAGGGAGTCTGGGAGCAGCACTGTGGACGTCGCG
>JBAXRL010000327.1:0-4120 GCA_037131205.1 Actinomycetes bacterium
GCGAGGCAGGCGAAGCTGCCGGCCTCGCCGCAGGCCGCCGCCATCTCGTGCATGGCGTGCAGCGAGGCGCCGCCGAACGGGCTGGAGACCACGAGCGGTTTGCGCGTGCCCTTCAGCATGGCCGCGAACTGAGCCACGTCCACGACCTCGTTGGCGACGTCGTCGGGCAGCCCCATCGACATGGCGAAGTCGAGGTTGGGCAGCCGGTCGACGACGATGGCGGCGGCGGTCACGTCGGACAGGTGGGCGCGGCGGCGGGCGCCGTTGCGTGGATCCGTGACGTAGAGGCAGTCCGGCCCGGTGCCGAAATACGTGTTGCCGGGGGCGAGCTCCAGCGGCGCCGAGTCGCCGCCGCGGGGACGCAGCCGCCAGCCGCGCGGGACGGTGGCCAGCGCCTGCTCGACGAGCTCCGCCGGCAGGCGCACGCGGCGGCCGTCCACCGCCGCGCCCGCGCCGGCGCAGAGCTCGCGGGCGCGCTCGTGCTTCATGTCGACGCCGGTCCCGGCGAGCAGCCTCAGCGAGGCCTCGTGGACGCGGCGGCAGGCGTCGTCGTCCCAGACGCGGAGCGTGGCGTGATTCATGAGATGGTCCTTCGCAAGGGTCCTCCGGATGTGGTTGGAGAGGCGGTCCGCCGCCGGGGAGGCACGCGGCGCGCGCCCGGTCGGCGGCCTAACGGGCGAAGAGCGTCAACAGGGTCCGCGTTCGCGGAAGAGCTTGAGCCAGAAGCCGCCGAGGCGGCGGCTCGCCTGTGACCGGCGGGAGAGATGGCCGAAAGCGCGGGCCACGGCGCGGTGCCGCCCCCAGGCGGCATGTCGCCGCCACCGCCGACCGCCGACGAACGTGTCCCCCACGTGCGCGTCTCCTCCCGACCCCAGCGGACAGGTGCGATACGGTACTCATTAGACGCCGGGGCGTCTGGGGTGTCAAGGGAAGGCGCCGCGGGCCGCCGCGCCGGCGCCCTGGGCCCGCCGCTCAGCCCATCCTCCCTCCCCCGCTTGCGTCGCGGGCCGCTGGGGCTGACGATAGTGCGGTCTTGATCGGTTTCTGTGAGAAGTGGTGGATGACCGCCCTGCGCGGCGCCGTCGCCCTCGTCTTCGGCCTCACGGTGTTCTTTTGGCAAGACCCCGGCGCCGCGATGCTCGCGGTCGCGTTTGGCGTGTTCGCGCTCGTCGATGGTCTGGTGCTGGGCGCCGTGGCCATCGTCGGGCGCGACGCGCTCGAGCAGTGGTGGGTCGTGCTCGTCGAGGGAGTCGTGGGTATGGTCGTCGGCCTCGTGGCGCTGGCCTGGCCGAGCCTCGGCGGCCTCGGCCTGCTCTCGCTGCTGGCCGCCTGGGCGGTCGTCACCGGCGTCTTCGAGATCGAGGCCGGCGTGCGCCTGCGCCGGCTGGCCGGCAGCGACGCGTCCCTGTTCCTCGCCGGCGGCCTCTCACTTCTGGTCGGCATCGCGCTGATCGCCGTGCCCAAGGACGATCCGCTGGAGATCGCCTGGGCGATCGGCCTGTTCGGCATGGTGTTCGGCAGCCTGCTGCTGGATTCGGCCGGCCGCTTGCGGAGCCTGGCCCGCACGGCGCCTCCCGCCGCGCCTCCCGCCGCGCCACGATGAGCGCGCCTCCGGCGCCGGCCGTGCGGCGTATGACCGACGCCGACGCCCCGGCGGTCGGCAAGCTGTTCGCGCTCTCCCTGCCGGACAAGCTGCGCGCGATGCTCCCTCGGCGCCGGGCGTCCGCGGCGTTCCTGCTGGGCGACGTCATGCTGGACAGCCGTGACGTCTGGGTCGCCGACGACGACGGGATCGCCGGGGTGATCTGCTTCCAGGACGCCGGACGGCCGTGGTTCACGCACTCCGACTGGCGCACGCTGCGGCGCTACCTGCCTCTGGGTGAAGCGTTTCGTGGGGCCGCGTTCATGACGGTGTTCCATGCCGTGAGCTTCCCGGCCGACGAGCTCTACATCGACACCGTGGCGGTGCATCCCGCGCGGCGCCGGCGGGGGGTCGGCGACGCGCTCATGCGCTTCGCCGAAGCGGAAGCGCTTCGCCGCCGCCGGCGCAGTCTCAGCCTGTACTGCATCCGCCGCAACACCGGCGCCCACGCCTTCTACCTGCGTCACGGCTACCGCGTCGTGCGCAGCGAGGATCTCTGGTGGTGCAGCTTCGTGCTGGGCTTTCGCATCACCGACGTGATGCGCAAGGTGCTCGAACCGGCCTGAGCGCGGCGCGGGCGCCCGCGCCGGCGGCGCGCGTCATGCCCGGCGACGCGGCTTTGATCGGCGGCGGCTCAGCCGCCCGGCAGGTCCTTCTCGTAGACGAGGTGAGCGCCTCGCTTCGGGCGCATCCCCACGGACTCGTAGAGACCCATGGCCCCTGTCGGGTTCTCGCTGTCCACGCCGAGGTAGGCGCGGGGGAGCCCGCGCCGGCGCAGTTCGGCGAAAGCCTCCCGCAGCAGGGCGCGGCCCAGCCCGCGCCCGCGCCAGGGTCTGCGCACCGAGAGGGTGTCGATGTAGCCGCCGAGCGGCGTCTCGAAGGCCAGCAGGCTGCCGGCGACCTCCTCGCCGTCCCAAGCCACCCACCACAGGTCCAGATCGAGGTCGGGGCGCTCGAAGCGGAAGGCGAGCCATTCGTCCAGGTCCATGCTGTCGGGGCGCCAGTGATCCCGAAAGGCCTCCTCGGAGGCGGCGTGCACGGCCGCCTCGTCGCGGCGCCGGCGAAAGCGGCGCGCCGCGATGCCCAGCGGCCAGACCGCCGCCGCCGGCGCCTCGGCGAGGTCGACGTCGAGGCGCAGGAAGGTGCGCACGTAGCGAAAGCCATGGCGCTCGTAGAGGGCGCGCCGCGCGGTGTCGTCCTCGTGAGTCCAGACGCCGAGGTTCGTGGCCGCGCCGCCGGCCGCGCGTCCGGCCGCGTCGACCGCGCCCCCCGCTGCATCGACCGCGCGTCCCGCTGCGTCGACCGCGCGCCCGGCCGCGTCGGCGGCGCGCGATTCGCACAGCTCCAGCAGGAGCTCGCCGAGACCGTGGCCGCGATGGCCGGGGTGGACAGTCTGCTCGGCAACGAACACGCTGGGTGGATCCTCCATCCAGACCAGGGCGTAGCCGACGACCTCTCCGGAGCTCGTCTCGACGAGCCAAACGTCCTCGTCCGGCACGAGGCGCGGCAGCGCCCACTCCTCCACGATCTGGGCGGGCGTCACGTCGCTCTCGCCGTCTCGCGCGACATCCACGGCCCGCTTCAGATCAGCCACTGTCGGGGCGTCGGCGGCGGTCGGCCGTCGCAAACGATGGCCGGCCGGAAGTGAATTCGCAGTGCCCTGGGATGTCACGGTGATCCTCACGTCGGGGCGCGGACGCTCCGATTCTATCTCGCGCCGGAGTCGGCCGATGCGCGCCGCGAACCCGCCGCCGCGGCCGCGCGTCTCCCCGCTTCGACATCGGCGAGTGCGACAGCGCCCGGGGAAGCAGCGCCGATGAGACGCACGGGCCCGGCGCTTGCGGCTGCGGTCGCTCTCGTGGCGCTGTCGCTCGTCGCCGTCGGGGCACGCGGGGAGACGGCGGCGCCTGGGCGGCGGCGGCAAGACGCCGCCGCCGCCTTCCGGGGTCGCCATGCACTTCACCGGCCCGGTGACCGAGTCGCCCCCGGTCCAGGCGGTCGCCGCCGACGCAGAGGTGCTGTCGACACTCTGAATCCACCTGTGTCTCCGGCGCCGTCCACGAGGCCGCCAAACGGCCTTGCTCCCCATGGCGGTTCCGCTCGTGAGCACGCGACCAGCGGCGGGTGGAAACAGGGTAGTCGGTCAGCCCCCCTATCTTACCGATTCGCGTGCGCCCGGCCGCCCGGCCGCGAGTCGCGTCGCCGCCCTCGTGAAGGCGCCGCAAACCCGGCGCGCCTCAGGGCTCCGTGACCCCAGGCCCGCTCGGCGGGCGGCCGCGGCCACCCCGGCGGCTGCGGCGTGGGGTAGTACGAAAAGGGAAGACAAGGATTCCTTGACTGTCGGGTCGCTTGCGGCCCTCCGCAGGCTCGGCTGCCGGGGGGAAGATAAGGATTCGGCGGCTTTTCTTAGGGCCTATCCCGATAGGGATGTGCGTGCGGGGCGTTCGTGGACCGAGCGGGGCGGTCACGAGACGGTCC
>JBAXRL010000328.1:0-4114 GCA_037131205.1 Actinomycetes bacterium
TCGGCAGCCGAGGTCGCGAAGATCGACGCCGCGGGCAGCATCCTCGCGGACTGCCTCGACATGCTGGCCGCGGAGGCGCGCCCAGGCGTGACGACCGCCGCGCTTGATCGCCTGGCGGAGGATCTGATCAGGGGGCGCGGAGGCGTGCCGACGTTTCTCGGCTACCGCGGGTTCCCGGCGTCGATCTGCGCGTCGCCGAACGACATGGTGGTGCACGGCATCCCGGGAGCGTTTCGGGTCGCCGAGGGCGACGTGCTGAGCATCGACGTCGGCGTGACGCTGGGCGGCTACGTGGCCGACTCGGCCATCACGCTGCCCATGGGCGCTGTCGAGGCCGAGGCTCAGCGCCTCCTCGATGTGACGGCGGAGTCGCTCGAGGCCGCCCTGGCGGAGTGTCGTGAGGGTCGGCGCCTGGGCGACGTGTCGCACGCCGTGCAGGAAGTCGTCGAGGCCGCCGGGTTCAGCGTGGTGCGGTCACTCGTCGGGCATGGCGTCGGCAGGGAGATGCACGAGGATCCGCAGATCCCCAACTACGGGGATGCGGGCCGCGGGCCGCGCCTCGAAGAAGGCATGGTGTTCGCCATCGAGCCGATGGTCAACGCCGGCGGTCACGAAGTGTTTGTCGCCGATGACGGCTGGAGCATCTCCACCGTCGATGGTTCGCTGTCGGCGCACTTCGAGCACACGGTGGCCGTGGGCAAAAAGGCGCCGCGGGTGCTCACGCGCCGGCGCTCGGAGAGGCGCGGCGCGCAGGGGTAGCGCGGCGCGGAAGGCGCGGCCCGACGGCCGCCGCGCCGCCGCGCACGGCTTGTTTTGTGAGGCCGGCCGTCTGTGGTAGTATGTCAGGCCGCTGTCTGTCGACGAGTAGGGAGTATGGCGAACAAAGAAGAAGCCATCGAGATCGAAGGCGAAGTTGTCGAGGCGTTGCCCAACACGATGTTCCGGGTGCACCTCGACAACAACCACGAAGTGCTCGCCCATATCTCCGGCAAGATGCGCATGAACTACATCCGCATCCTGCCCGGCGACAGGGTCAAGGTGGAGCTCTCGCCCTACGACCTCAGCAGAGGCCGCATCACGTACCGGTTCAAGTAGCGGCCGCTCCAGGTCGCCCGGAGGCGGTGCGCGGGGGCCGCAGGCCCGCCGCGCGCCCCGAGCGAGGATCACCGATGAAGGTAAGAGCATCAGTCAAGCCGATGTGCGAGAAGTGCAAGGTCATCCGCCGTCACGGCACGGTCCAGGTGATCTGCGCCAACCCGCGGCATCGTCAGAGGCAGGGGTAAGTCCGCATGGCACGTATCGCAGGCGTCAACATCCCGCCGCAGAAGCGGGTCGAGATCGGGCTCACGTACATCTACGGCATCGGTCGTTCCACGTCCAACAAGGTCCTGGGCATCGTGGGCATCAACCCCGACACCAAGGTCCGCGACCTGACCGAAGAAGAGATCGTGCGCCTGCGCGAGGCCATCGACCGTGAAGTCACGGTCGAGGGCGATCTGCGGCGCGAGCGCTCGCAGAACATCAAGCGACTCATGGACATCGGCTGCTACAAGGGCATCCGCCACCGTCGTGGCATGCCGGTGAACGGGCAGCGCACCCGTACCAACGCCCGTGGGCGCAAGGGTCCCAAGAGGACGATCAGCGGTAAGCGCAAGAAGTGACCGCGAGAGCAGCCGGAGGAGTAGAGCAGAGTGGCTAAGCCTCAGAGAGCCAAAGGGCGTCAGCGCCGCAGGGTCCGCAAGAACATCGCCATCGGCCAGGCGCACATCAAGACGTCGTTCAACAACACGCAGGTGACGCTCACCGACAAAGAAGGCAACGTCATCGCCTGGGAGAGCGCCGGGTCGGTCGGTTTCAAGGGCTCGCGCAAGAGCACGCCCTTCGCCGCCCAGGTCACGGCCGAGTCCTGTGCCAAGAAAGGCATGGAGCACGGCCTTCAGAAGGTCGAGGTCTTCGTTCGCGGGCCGGGCTCGGGCCGCGAGACCGCGGTCCGCTCGCTGCAGGCCGCCGGTCTGGAGATCATCAGTGTCAAAGACGTGACGCCGATGCCGCACAACGGGTGCCGTCCGCGTAAGCGTCGCCGGGTCTAGGAAGGTCCACGTGGCGAGAGATACATCAGCACAGTGCAAGCAGTGTCGCCGCGAGGCTGAGAAGCTCTTCCTCAAGGGCGAGCGGTGCCTCACCGACAAGTGCGCGGTCGAGCGTCGCGCGTACCCTCCGGGGGAGCACGGCCGCGGCCGCATCAAGCAGAGCGAGTACCTTCTTCAGCTTCGCGAGAAGCAGAAGGCCCGCCGGTACTACCAGGTGCTCGAGAAGCAGTTCCATCGCTACTACGAGGTGGCGAGCCGCAAGCAGGGCATCACCGGCGAGAACCTTCTCGTCCTCCTCGAGATGAGGCTCGACAACGTCGTGTACCGCCTCGGCTTCGGCGCTTCGCGTCGCCAGGCGCGCCAGCTTGTGCGTCACGCGCACTTCATGGTCAACGGCAAGAAGGTCGACATCCCGTCGTATCAGGTGCGCCCCGACGACATCGTGTCGGTGCGCGCCAACAGCAAGGCCGTCGACACCGTGCGCGCCGCCACCGACCTCACCTCGTCGGTGGCTCCATGGTTGCTGGTCGACCACGACAACCTCACGGGCAAGATTTTGCGCGCCCCGACGCGCGACGAGATCGACACGCCCGTGCAGGAGCAGCTCATCGTCGAGCTCTACTCTAAGTAACCGCTGCAGCTGACCCGCGGCGAAGACCCTACAGGAGGCCAGTTGCTTCAGTTTCAGATGCCCAACATCACGCGCGAGCAGCTCGCCGGCAACCGGGCGCGCTTCGAGGTAGAACCCCTCGACCGCGGGTTCGGGCATACATTCGGCAACGCTCTGCGCCGTGTGCTGCTCTCGTCTCTCGAGGGTGCTGCCGTGAGCTCGGTGAAGATCGAAGGTGTCGCCCACGAGTTCACCACCATCAAGGGCGTCAAAGAAGACGTCACCGACGTCATCCTCAACCTCAAGGAGCTCGTCTGCCGCCTGCACGGCGAGCTTGACGAGCTCCAGGTGCGGCTCTACAAAGACAAGCCCGGCAAGGTCGTGGCCGCCGACATCGATATTCCGGCCGAGCTCGAGATCCTCAATCCCGACCACCACATCGCCACGCTGTCCGACGGCGGGGCCATCGAGATGATGCTCACCATCCGCCGCGGCACCGGCTACGTCCCCGCCGAGGGCAACAAGACCCCCGAGATGGTCATCGGCGTGGTCCCCATCGACTCCATCTTCAGCCCCATCAAGCGCGTCTCGTATCACGTCGAGAGCGCGCGCGTGGGCCAGCGCACCGACTACGACAAGCTCATCCTCGACATCACCACCAACGGCGCGCTCCTGCCCGAAGAGGCGCTGCGCCAGGCCGCCGAGATCCTCGTCGACCGGATGTCGATCTTCACCGACCCCGACCGCACGCGCTCCACCGAGGAGTACCCCATCGAGGGTCTCTCGGCGGCGCCGGCGGGCGGCGGCATGGACGACGTGCTCATCGAAGATCTCGAGCTCGGCGTACGTTCGTACAACTGCCTCAAGCGCGAGGGCATCCAGACCGTCGGCGACCTGGTCTCCAAGACCGAGGCCGAGCTGCTCAACGTGCCGAATTTCGGCAAGAAGAGCATCGACGAGGTCCAGGAGAAGCTCTTGGAGCGCGGGCTCTCTCTGCGGGGTGACGAGTAACATGCGCCATCAAAAGTCAGGCCGCAAGTTCAATATGGCGCCCGACCAGCGTAAGGCGCTGCTCACGGGTCTCGCCTGCCAGCTGCTCGAGCACGAGAAGATCAAGACCGGCGTGGCGCGCGCCAAAGAGATGCGCCCGCTGGTCGAAGAAGCCATCACGCTCGGCAAACGCGGCGATCTGCACGCCCGCCGGCAGGCCATCTCCCTGCTGCGCAACAAGAAGATCGTGTACAAGCTGTTCAACGACGTGGCGCCGCGCTACGCCGACCGCAAGGGCGGCTACACGCGCATCGTCAAGCTCGGGCCGCGCCCCGGCGACGGCAGCGAGCAGGCCTACATCGAGCTGGTCTAAGGGCCTATCCCGCCAGGGATGTGCGTGCGGGGCGTTCGTGGACCGAGCGGG
>JBAXRL010000329.1:0-4111 GCA_037131205.1 Actinomycetes bacterium
GCCCGCACGCGTCGTCTCGCGCATCGACCGGCGCGGTTCCGTCAGCCGCGGCCCGGTCTTCCGTCGGCCGCGGCCCGGTCTTCCGTCAGCCGCAGATGCAGAAGACCGAGCGGGCGGGGGTCGCCACGGCATAGGCGCTGTGCGAGCGTATGCCGTTGGCGGTACCGCCGGCGGGACTTCCAACGGTATCGTTGGAAGTCCCGTCAACGGCTTCGGCCGCTTTCGACTATGCCCCCGCCGGCGGGCCGCGTCCGCTGAGCGCGAACGTCAGCATTGACGCGACCGTCTCGCCGCGGGTGGCGAAGCCGCCAGGGAAACTGATGGGAAAGTAGCCCTTCCACGCTCGTTTCAACTCGCCGCGGGTGGCGCGGCCGCCCGCCGGGGCACCGATGGGAAGATAGCCCTCGCTCAAGCAGCCGCTTCCTCGCCGGGCGACCCCGCGCGCGTCCCGCCGCGGCGACCCAGCAACCCGGCGGCCCCGGCGGGCGGGCGCGGCCCCGGCGGGCGGGCGCGGCCCCGGCGGGCGGGCGCGGCCCCGGCAGCACCGGCGCGGGGTAGTACGAAGAGGGAAGATAAGGATTCCTTAACTGTCGGGTCGCGCACGGCCTTCCGCAGGCTCGCGCGCTGGAGGGAAGATAAGGATTCGCCGGGATTCCTTGTCTTCCCTCACAGGACTACCCCGCCGCGGCGGCTCCGGCGGCTCCCACGGGCGCGGGCCGGCCGGCGGGCGCGGGCGCGGGCCGGCCGGCGGGCGCGGGCGCGGGCCGGCCGGCGGGCGCTCGGCGCCGCGAGCTCGCGGTGACGGGACGAGTCCGGGGTGGAATTCGCACCACGTGACCCCCGGGCCCACACGAGTCGCCCGTTCGATGTTGGCCGCGTCACCGCCGAGGTCGCAAGACGCAAAGCGACTCGCAAGCGCACATCAGGCGAGCTGGGACCCAGGCCCCCGCCGCCGCCCGAAGGCGAAGTACGCGATCGGCCCAACGAGGTTGACGAAGGCCAGCGCGGTCCACATGCGCTTCGAGCCTTTGATCTGGTCCGCCGGCCGACGCTTGAGGTCGATGAGCGTTGCCACCAGGAGGACGACTTCAACGACTCCGGCGACGACGATCAGCCCGCGGCTGAGCTTGCTACGATCGCTCCACTTCTTTCTGGCGGCCATGACATCCTCCGTGTAGATGGCAGAAATCCCTGATGACCTGCACTCTACATCGGCCGGCCGCGAACAACCTGGCGCAGCGCGACCCGCCGCACGTCCACGGAGCGGATGGGCGTGAGCGACGCCGGACTCACCGTCAATCGGTTTCGTGAGCTCTCGCAGCGGGCGGCGCCGCCTGGCAAGGCAGGCGCCCAGACTGAGGCCTTTCGGCGACAGGGTGGCCCGCCGGGCCAAGCCCTCTGCATCGCTTGCGCCACTTCGCGGCGGCGTCGCAGCCCTGCGTTCTCGCCCCCGGCGATAGAGTCGCGGGCAGAACGACAGGGTGACCGGCCGCCGGCGCTGCGCGCCGGCCTCGACTTCGGTCGCCGGCGCTGCGCGCCGGCCCCGTCTCCGGTCGCCACGGCAACCCGACGCGGGAGGGCGACATGCACGGGTATCACGGGCGCATCCTCAAAGTGGATCTGAGGGACGGCGCCACCGAGGTCATCGAACTGCCCGACGACTGGCTGCGCGACTTCATCGGCGGCGAGGGCCTGGGCATGCGCCTCTACTGGGACTACCTGGATCCGCGGCGCGATGTGTACGACCCGGCGGAGCCGCTGATCTTCACCACGGGGCCGCTCACGGGCACGGCGGCGCCGGCCAGCGGCCGCACCGTGCTTGTCTTTCGCTCGCCGGCGACCGGCGCCGTGGGCGCGAGCAACTGCGGCGGCTTCTTCGCCCGCGAGCTCAAACGCGCCGGCTGGGACGGCCTCATCGTCGTCGGCCGTTCGCGGCGGCCGGCGCTGCTGCACGTCACCGCCGCGGGCGCCACCATGCTGGACGTTACGGACCTCTGGGGCAAGCAGGTCAAGCCCACTGAGGCGGCGGTCAGGGAGTTGCTCGGAGACCCCAGGGTGCAGGTCGCCGCGATCGGACCCGCCGGCGAGAAGCTCGTGCGCTACGCCGCCATCCTCACCGACAAGCACCGCGCCTTCGGGCGCGGCGGCTGCGGCGCGGCGATGGGCGGCAAGAACCTCAAGGCCATCGCCGTGCGCGGCACGGGCGACCTGCCGGTCGCCGACGCGGCCGCGCTCAAGGCGGCAGGCAAGGCGGCGCGCGAAGAGTGCATGGCCGAGGAGTTCGTGAAGACGGAGCTCGGCCCCTATGGCACCCCGAGCTTCTACAGCGCCCTCTCGGGGGTCGGCATCCTCCCCACCCGCAACTGGCATCGCGGGAGCTATGGCGAGTCGATCGGCGAGCTCGACCACGGGCCGTACCACGAGAAGCTGAACGTGAAGAAGTACGCCTGCTCGGGGTGCCCCATCGGCTGCGGACGGCTCACGAGTCTCAAGGAACCGGCCGGCTACCCGCTCGAAGAGGGCGGCGGGCCGGAGTACGAGACCGTGGCCGCCTTCGGCAGCAAGTTGCTCGTGAACGACCTCGTGGCCGTGTCCGCCGCCAATCATCTGGCCAACGACCTCGGCCTGGACACCATCTCCACCGGGCAGGTCATCGCCACGGCGATGGAGTGGTACGAGACCGGCGTGCTCGGCCCCGAGCAGACCGGCGGGCTCGATCTCACCTGGGGCAACGCGGACGCCGTGATGGCCATCATCGGGCTGATCGCGCGGCGTGAGGGCCTCGGCGATCTGCTCGCCGAGGGCGTGAAGAGGGCCGCCGAGGCCCTCGGCCCCGAGGCCGCCGAGGCGGCCATGCACGTCAAGGGCGTCGAGATGCCCGCCGACGGCGTGCACGCCAGCCACAGCATGACCATCGTACAGGCGTGCAGCGCTCGCGGCGCCGACCATCTGCGCCCCTACACGTCGGCGATCGACTCACTTGGCTGGCGCAGCGAGGAGCTCGGCATCGTCGGCGACATCGATCCGTTGGCCGACGGCGACAAGGCCTGGGTCAAGCCGTTCCAGGAGCTGTGCATGGCCACCAACCTGATGGGCATCTGCCTGTTCACGGTGATCACCCTGGCCGTGCTGCCCTCGACGTTCGCCAGGCTGATGACCGTCGCGACCGGTGAGGAGTGGACCAGGGAACGTTTGCTGGAGGCGGCCGAACGCACGATCGACTTCGAGCGCGTGATCAACGCGCGCTTCGGCCTCGACCGCAAGGACGACAGGCTGCCCGAGCGCTTCATGACGGAGACCGTGGAGGACGGCCCCGGTCACGGCACGGTGATCGACCTCGACGCCGTGCTCGACAGCTACTACGGCGCTATGGGCTGGGACCTGGCGGACGGCCTGCCGACGGCGGCTACGCTGCGTCGGCTGGGCCTGGAGTGGACGGCGGTCGCCGGCGCCGTCTGACGCCGCTCGACGAAGAGCCTCGGGGGGCGGCGGGCGGCCGGAAGAGCCGCCCGCCGCCCCGCGCCGGGTCGCGGGCCGGCGGTCGCTTCGCCGCCGGTCAGGCGGCGGGGTTCGGCGTCTTCACGACGAGGAAGCGCACCAGGCCGTCGCTCTCGTTGCGGATGCTGTGCAGGTGGCCGGCGCTGCTGGGGATCAGGGCGCCGGGCGCGCCCTCGACCGTCTCGCCCTCGATCTCCACGGACGGCGCGCCCTCGATCACGTAGAAGAAGGCGTCCACGGGCGCCTTGTGCGGTTTAACGGCCTCGCCGGGCTGCAGCGTGATCTGCGACACGACGACGTCGTTGGTCTTGAAGAGATGCCGCACGTCCACGCCGTGGGGGTTGTCGGCGACCGGCATCTGGTCGGCGGTGATGATCTGCATGGGGTCTCCTGTCGTTGCTGGCCGGTCGGAGGGTACCCGCTGCGGAGATCGCGGATGCTTGATCGTGGTCAAGCGCCGCGGCTCAGCCCCCGGCGATCGCCGCGCTCGCGGCGCGCAGAAGGTCGCCGACCGCCCGGCAGGCGGAGTCGGCGTCGGCGCTGCGCGCGATCAGGTCGATGAGCGCGCTGCCGATGATGACGCCGTCGGCGAGGCCCGCGACGCGGGCCGCCT
>JBAXRL010000330.1:0-4080 GCA_037131205.1 Actinomycetes bacterium
TGGGATAGGCCCTAAGCGCCGCGGGCGCGCGGGTGGGCGCCTGAGGAGGGTATCGATGCGCCGTGATCTTCCCCGAGCTGTACGCGGCCACAGCGCCGGGGCTGCCGGGCGGGACCTACGTCGGCCCGGACGGCCGCGGCGAGGTGCGCGGGCATCCCGCAGTGGCGTTCGCCGGCGGCGCGGCTCGCGACCCGGGGCTCGCGGCGCGTCTGTGGACCGTCTCCGAGGAGCTCACCGGCGTCGTGTACCCGCCGCTCGACCCTGCTTCGGTGTAGGCGGCGGGGAGGCCTGGAGCCCCAGCAGCCGCCGCGCCTCGGCCGGCGTGGCGACGGGCCGGCCGAGCTCGTCGGCGAGTCGCACGACGCGCTCCACGAGCTGGGCGTTGCTCGTCGCCGGCTCGCCGCGGCGATAGTAGATGTTGTCCTCGAGGCCGACGCGCACGTGGCCGCCCATCGGCAGGGCCATCATCGCCATCTGCAGTTGCGCGCGGCCGATGCCGATCACCGACCAGGTCGCGTCGCCGGGGATCATGTCGATGGCGTGGGCCAGCGCCCGCGCCGTGGCCGGCATCCCGAACCTGCTGCCGAAGAGGAGCTGGAAGTGCAGCGGCGCCGGGATCAGCCCCTGCTCGTGGTAGCGCAGCGCCGTGACGATCATGCCCGTGTCGAAGCACTCGAGCTCGAGCTTGACGCCGTGCTCGCGGGCGGCGGCGGCCGCCGCGTCGAGGAAGTCGACGTCGTTGAGAAAGACGCCGGCCTCGGTGTTGATGGAGCCGGCGTCGAACGACGCCATCTCGGGGCGCAGGGCGAGCGGCGCCAGGCGCTCCTCGATGCTGAGGTTGCGCCCGGGGATTCCGCTCGTGGTGAGGCAGAGGATGGCGTCGGTCTCGGCCCGCAGCCGCTCGACGACCTCGCTGAAGACGGCGACGTCCTGGGCGCCCAGGCCGGTGGTAGCGTCGCGTACGTGTACGTGTACGACGGCGGCTCCGGCCCTCCACGCCTCGATGCCCGAGCGCGCGATCTCGTCGGGCGTGATGGGGATGTGCGGCGTCTGCTGCTTGCTGATCCGCGAGCCGGTGAGCCCGACGGTGATGATGAGCGGCGTGTCTGCGCCCATGTCGGCGTCTCCCTTCCGTGAGGCCTTCTACTCTAGACCATGCAGCCGCCGCGGGGCGCGGACGGCCGCGCGGCGGCCCCGCGGCGCACGCGCACGGGGCGCCGCGCGCCGGCGCGCCGCCGAGGGCTCAAGTCCGCGCGCTGTTGTCCCGATAGGAGACACAAGGCGCGACGGTGTCGCGGCGGGTCCGGCGATCCCGGAGGGGACGTGGTGAGCGAATGACGGCAGTGCTCGAAGGGAATCTCGACTACATCCTGTTCGTGTATGGGCTCGGCTTCGTGCTGCTCGCCATCACGCTGCTCGGTCTGCGCGCCACGGTCACATCTCCGCTGCCCTGGAAGTGGCTCGGACTCTCGGCCCTGTTCCTCGGCCTGAGCGCCTGGACCGACATGTTCACCGTCGCCGTCGGCCATAACGCGGGCGTGGCCGCGCTGCGCACCGCCCTCTTCGGCCTGGGATGCGTCTTCCTCCTCGAGTTCGCGCGCGTCTGCTGGTCAGCGGTCGGCGGCGCGCGGGTCGGCCGCTGGATCATCATCGCGCTGCTCGTCCTGGCCGCGCTGGGCGGCTTCGCCGGTCTGCGCGGCCTGGACGCGACCGCCGGCTACTTTCTCGGGCTCCCGGGCGGTCTCTGGGCGGCCGCCGGTCTTTGGCGCTATCAGCGCACGGGCGGCAAGCATGGCCGCCCGCTGCTCCTGGCAGCCGTCGCCATGGCCCTGTTCGTGGTCGCCGAATGCGTCGTCACCCTCAAGGCCCCCCTGCCGCCCGCCACATGGATCAATCGGGAGGCTTTTCTCAGCGCCTTCGGCTTCCCGGTCCAGCTTCTGTGCATGGTCTTCGCCGTGCCGTTTGTCGGCGGTCTCTGGCTGCACTACAGGGCTCTGCTGAAGGAGGAGCATCCCGGGCTCGTGGACCGCCGCGGCGCCTTGTACGAGGCGGCGATGCTGGCGGCCCTGGCGGTGATCCTCGTGGCGGGGTTCTACGCCACGTCCTTCGTCGGCGACCGCCGCGACGCGGGCGCCCGCGCCGACCTTGTCGGGCGCGCCGCTCTCGCCGCTTCGGCCATCAATCCCGACAGGATCGAGAGTCAGACCGCGACGCCCGCCGACGTGGGCACGCCCGACTACGAGCGGCTGCGCGAACAACTGGCTCTGATGCAGGGTGTGAGCAAGGACATCCGCTGGTTCTACCTGATGGCGCTGGAGGGCGACGACATCGTCTTCACCGCCGACGGCATCCCGCTCGACGACCCGGGGCACGCGGAGCCCGGCGCAGTGTACGAGGAACCGCCGGCGGAGCTCGTCGAGGTCTTTGCCTCAGGCGGCGACCTGACCGTTGGGCCGTATACCGACGAGTACGGCACGTTCGTCTCGGCCTTCGCGCCCATCCGCGATCTGGCGGACGGGCGCGTGGTGGGCGTCCTGGGGCTGGACGTCGACGCCGCCGACTGGGTGCACTCGCTGGCTCTGGCGCGCGCCGCGCCGATCCTCGTCACCCTGCTCCTGTGCCTCATCGTTATCGCCGCCTACGTGGCCCAGGAGCGTCTGCGCCTCGCCGCTGTCACCGTCTGGGAGAGCGCGAAGAGCTATCGCACGGTGCTCGAGACGATGCAGGACGGCTTCTACCGGGCCGACGAGAACGGCGACCTGCTGATGGTCAGCCCGTCGTTCGCGCGCATCTACGGCTTTCTCACCACCGCACAGGCCGTGGGGACCAACATGGCGGACCGGTATGGGCAGCCCGATGACAGGGTCGCTTTCCTTGCGGCCCTGGCGGCCGGCGGTGGGGAGGTCGCGGACTACGAGCTGACGGGCAGGCGCGTGGACGGCAGGCTCATCCGCGTGTCGGCGACCAGCCATCACTACCGCGACGCCTCGGGGGCCGTGTGCGGCGTCGAGGGTACGCTGCGCGACATCACGGAGCGCAAGCGCGCGGAGGAAGAGCTGCGCTTCACGAGGTTCATCGTCGAGCAGGCCGGCGACATCGTGTTCTGGACGACCGCGGACGGCGTGTTCAAGTACGCGAATCGCATGGCCCGCGAGACGCTCGGCTACAGCCTCGATGAGCTGCGCGCGATGACGATCACCGACATCGACCCGGACATACCCGAGGGCTGGCCGGCGCGCATGAGGGAGCTCGAGCTGGCCGGTTCGATCACGTTCGAGACACGCCACCGCACACGGGACGGGACCATCATCCCGATGGAGATCACGGCGATGTACCGCGAGTACGACGGCGACGCCTACAACGTCGCGTTCGCCCGCGACATCACTTCGCGCAAGAGGGCTGAGGAGGAGTTGCGCGAGAGCCGCGAACGCCTCGATTTCGTCCTCAGGTCCGCCGAGGTGGGCGCCTGGGACTGGGACATCGCGGCGGGCGTCGCCACCTGGGACGAGACCATCGTCGCCCTCTATGGGATGGCGCCGGGTGTGCTCGAGGGACCGTGGGAGACATTCGATCCGCACGTCCATCCGGACGACCTCAAGGCGCTCGCGGCCGCCATCGACGGCTGCGTCGAGACCGGCGCCCCGTATGAAGTGGAGTTCCGCGTGCTGCGCGCCGGCGGCGCCGTCGCCTACGTCGCCGAGCGGGGCCGGGTCACCCGCGACGCCGCCGGCCGGGCCGCGCGCATGAGCGGGGTGACCTGGGACATCACCAGCCGCAGGGCGACGGAGGAGTCGCTGCACCTGGCCAAAGAGCAGACGGAGGCCGCCAACCGGGACCTCGAGATCGCCGCCCGGCGCGCCAACCAACTGGCGCTGGAGGCGGAGTCGGCGAGCCTGGCGAAGAGCGAGTTCCTCGCCAACATGAGCCACGAGATCCGCACGCCCATGAACGGCGTCATCGGCATGACCACCCTGCTCCTCGACACGGATCTGAACGCCGAGCAGCGCGACTACGCGTCCACGGTCCAGAACAGCGCCGAGGCGCTGCTCACGATCATCAACGACATCCTCGACTTCTCCA
>JBAXRL010000331.1:0-4076 GCA_037131205.1 Actinomycetes bacterium
ATGGTGGAGGCGGCGGGAATCGAACCCGCGTCCACGGACGCCTCGGCGGAGTCTCTACAGGCTTAGCCGGCGCATTGATCTCGCTCGCGGCCCCCGCGTCGGCCGGGCGCCGTCTGCCAGCTCCGATCAGTCTCGGGTGCGCTCGCTCGGAGCAGCGCGACCGCACCCCAGCCCACTTGATGACACCGCGGACCCCGGCCATGGGCGAGCCGGGCGCGATGCGCTACCTGACTAGGTCAGGCGGCGAGTGCGAGAGTGTTATTCTCGGCAAGTATATGGTTCCGGCAGTTTAACGAGGCCACCGGACCTCGGCCTGCTGCTCCCACCTCGGTACAGCCCATGTCGAGACCTGTTCGCCCCCATGGGCAGCCTTGGTGGCTGCGCTCTTTGAGTATACCAGACCCCGGAGACGGCGAAACCGCGGCGGAGCCGCGGTTTCGCCTGTCAACGCTGGTACGCGGCGAGCCGGTGCGCGTGCGGTGTGCCTGCGGCGCCCGCACGCCTACCCGGCTACGCCGGTCAGTCTTCGACCGTCTGCACCTCGCGCCGGTCGCGGCGCCGGAAGTACATGTTGCGGCAGAGCGGGCCCTCGCCGGAGGCGTAACAGCTCTGCACGGCCACCGAGCACTGCGGCAGCGGGGTGCGGGCCACCTTGACCACGCCGAACCCGCCCTTGCCACGCTCGATGTCCTCGAACATCTTGAGGTCGATCTCGTGCGGGAACACCTTCTCGATGCACCCGAAAAACGTGTCGCCGTCTTCCTTGAACGCATAGAGAAAACGGCAGTTCATGCTGAGACAGGCCGCCGGGTAGACGACCTTCTCGCACTGTGCCGAGCATTCCGTACATTCGAGCAGTTCTTCAGACAAAACGATCAGCCTCCTACAGCAGAACGGCCGGCGAACGGCACCGACCCCTCGCGCATAGTAGCACAGGCTCCCCGTGCATGAACAGGCCGCTTAACCTGCGCTTAATACTTTCTATTCAGCTCAGCGGCGGCCTGCTTGTGACCCGGCGCACATATTGCTGTTGACATGACACTACGCTGACAGTGAAAATGGCACTCACCAAGCCGTCCGCGCGGTGAGAGAGGGTACCACGCGCGGGCGGGCAACTCGCTCCCCAAGGAGGTGGCGGACACGCATGGACGCCTTGATGCTCTCCCGTATCCAGTTCGCGTTCACCGTTGGCTATCATTTCATCTTCGTGCCCATCAGCATCGGCCTCGCCCTGATGATCGTGTTCGCGGAGCGACGCTACTTCAAGAGCGGCATCCCCGCGGATAAGGCTGCCTCCAACTTCTGGATCAAGCTCTTCACGACGACGTTCGCCATCGGCGTCGCCACCGGTATCACCATGGAATTCGCCTTCGGTACTAACTGGGCGGATTACTCGCGTTACGTCGGCAGCATCTTCGGAGCGCCGCTGGCGGCCGAGGGTCTGATGGCCTTCTTCCTCGAATCGACCTTCCTCGGCGTGTTGCTCTTCGGTCGCAAGAAGGTCTCCAGGGGCTTCTACTACGCCTCGGCGTGGCTGGTGATGATCGGTACCCTGCTGTCGGCCGTGTGGATCCTCATCGCCAACTCCTGGCAGCAGACGCCGGCGGGCTACGCCGTCGAAGACGGCCGGGCGATCCTCACGAGTTTCTGGGCGGCCGCCTTCAACCCGTCCTTCGCGCCGCGCTACGTGCACACGATCGTGGCCTGCGTCATCGCCGGCTGCTTTGTCGTAGCCAGCATCTGCGCCTGGTACCTGCTCAAGAAGCGCCACCTGCACTTTGCCCGCCAGGCGCTCGTCACCGCTCTGGTGGTCGGGCTCCTCGCGTCCGCGGCCATGCCGTTCATCGGCCACTGGCACGCGCTTGAAGTCGCCAGGTACCAGCCCGTCAAGATGGCCGCGTTCGAATCGCTCTACGACACGCAGGCCAACGCACCCCTGTACCTGTTCGGCTGGGTGCGCGACAACAACGGCGATCCCGAGGTCACAGGCCTCAAGATCCCCTCCGGACTGAGCTTGATGCTCGGTCTCAGCACCAGCCACGTGGTCACGGGGCTCGACAGCGTCAAACCCCAGGATCGCCCGCCGCTGCAGATCACCTTTCAGAGCTACCACCTGATGATCGCCCTGTCGTTCCTGTTCATTGGCGTGATGCTGCTGGCGCTCGTCATGCACTTCCTCAAGCGCCTCGAGAAGGCGCGCTGGCTGCTGTGGCTGCTGGTCGTGTGCTTCCCCCTGCCCCTCATCGCCATCAACATGGGCTGGGCGGCCACCGAGGTGGGGCGGCAGCCGTGGATCGTCCAGGGCCTGCTGCGCACCAGCGACGGCGTCTCGCCGGTGGTCTCCGCCGGCGAGATCTGGGCGACGCTTGGGCTGTTCGGCCTGATCTACCTGATCCTGTTCATCGCCTGGCTGCGGATCTTCCTGGGGATCGTCCGCAAGGGCCCGGACGACGTCGTCGTGATGCTGGAGGCCGAGAAGGCCTCCGCGCAGCCCGCTCCCGCCGGCGCGGGGAGGTGACGCGATGAGCCTCGTGAACATCTGGTTCTTCCTCGTCGCTTTTCTGCTCACCGGCTACGTGGTCCTCGACGGCTTCGACCTCGGGGCCGGCGTGCTCTACCCGTTCATCGCGAAGAGCGAAGACGAGAGGCGCGTGGTGCGCGCCTCCATCGGTCCGATCTGGGACGGCAACGAGGTCTGGCTGGTCACCGGCGGCGGCGCCATCTTCGCCGCCTTCCCGATGGTCTACGCCATGACCTTCAGCGGCTTCTACCTCGCCATCATGCTCGTGTTGTTCGGCCTCATCCTGCGCGCCGTCTCGCTCGAGTTCCGTCATCGCGACACGAGCTGGAGCAAGGTCTGGGACGGCGCCTTCTTCCTCGGCAGCCTGGCGCCGTCGATCCTCGTCGGCTGCGCCCTGGGCAACGTCATCCGCGGCGTACCGATGAATGCGAACGGCGACTACACGGGCACCTTCCTCCAACTGCTCAATCCCTACTCGCTGCTGGTGGCGGTGACCGGCCTGTTCCTGATCGTCCAGCACGGCGCGGCCTGGCTCGCGCTCAAGTCCGAAGGCGAGTTGCAGGCGCGCGCCGTCAAGTACCGGCGGGTCACCTTCTGGGTGTGCGCGGTGCTGGCGGTGGCGACCTCGGTCGCGACCATCGCCACGGTGTCGCGCGCCTCGGACAACGTCTTCGGCCGGCCGCTCGGCTGGTTCTTCCTCGTCCTGCTGGCGCTGTCTCTGCTCTACACCATCTGGCAGATGATGAAGGAGGGCGGCGAGCTCAAGTCCTTCCTCGGCTCGGCGGTGATCATCGTCGCGCTGGCCGGCATCGCCGCGGTCGGCAACTTCCCCGAGATGGTGCCGGCCCGGGGCACGCCGCCCTCCACGAGCCTCACGGTCACCAACTCCGCTTCCGGACACCTGACGCTGCAGGTCATGCTGATCGTGGCGCTGATCTTCTGCCCCATCGTGCTGGCCTACACGGCCTACGTCTACTGGGTGTTCAGAGGCAAGACCAAGGCGGCCGACGCGGAGTACTGACGCGGCCGCGCCGTCATCCACGCAGCAACCGCGAAGGGCGGCGGGCCTCACGGCCCGCCGCCCTTCGCGGGCGCGGGAGCAGGCGGCAACGTTCTCCCACGCAAAAACACACTCGCACAGCTCAGAACACTTGACATTCACCGCCGCCAGCCTGAGAATCGCGGGAATGCGTTCGATTATGATCGATTCTGACACCACATCACAGCCTCTGGGGAGCTCGATGTCGTCGCCAGACAGGCGCGAGATGTTCCCGGCCGAGCGTCAGGGCCGCATCCTGGAGATGCTCGCCGAACAGCGCGGCGTGCGCGTCTCCGCGCTGAGCGATCTGCTCGGGGTGTCCGAGATGACCATCCGCCGCGACCTCGAGCGCCTGGAGACCGAGGGCCTGCTGTCACGCACCCACGGCGGGGCCATCCTCAAGCAGCACCTCGTGGAGGAGCCGCGCTACGTCACCAACGTGCGCACGCACGCCCAGGAGAAGCAGCGCATCGCCCAGGCGACGGCCGCCATGATCAAGCCCGGCGAGACCGTGTT
>JBAXRL010000332.1:0-4060 GCA_037131205.1 Actinomycetes bacterium
CCTGGAGCGCGCCGCGGAGCTGCTGCGCAGCCGCGGCGTCACCGTCCACACCGTGATGGTGCATGGCGAGCCGGCCGAGGCGATCCTGCAGAAGGCGCAGGAGCTGAGCCCCGATCTGATCGCCATGGCCACGCACGGGCACGGGTGGGCGAAGCGCATCGTGCTGGGCAGCGTGGCCGACCACGTGCGGCACAACAGCGACGTGCCGTTGCTGCTGCTCAAGAGCCGCGCCACCGGCTGAGGAAGCGCTCGGCCCCGGGCGGGCGCGGCAGGCGACTCGCGCCGGGCGAGGCGTATACTGGTGGTAATAATCTGGGGGCGTCGCGCGGAGGGGTGGGCCATGGCCAAGCAGGTACGCAGGTGGTGGTCCCCGTGGTGGGCCAAGGTCCTCGTGGTCGTGGGGGTCTTCGCCCTTCTGTTCATCGGCGGCTCGGCCGTGGCCGCCAAGTTCACCGAGAGCAACAAGTTCTGTGGCACCGACTGTCACGAGATGTGGCCGTACCGCGACACGTGGGAGAAATCGGCGCACAAGAGCGTCGAGTGCGTGATGTGCCACATCCCGCCGGGGCCCGTGAACTTCGTGAAGACCAAAATGGCCGCCTCGCGAGAGGTGTGGGTGCACTACACCGGCCTCTCGAAGAAGCCCATACAGGTGACCCGCCACATCTCCAACGCCACCTGTGACCGGAGCGGATGCCATACCAGCGCGCAGACCAGCAAGACGCTCAAGCTGGGTACGCCGGCGCCGGTCACGTTCGATCACGGCAGCGAAGGCCACATCAAGCAACTCTGCGTCGCCTGCCATGCGGCGCTCGTCCACGCCGGCGCACCCGGCGTCACGGCTGCGCCGGCGAGCTCGATGCCGTCGTGCTTCACCTGCCACAAGGACGGCACCAAGAACTGCAGCTACTGCCACAAGCCGCCGCATGCCGACCGCGGCCCGTGCCAGGACTGCCACAGCATCGACAGCTGGACCGGCGGCAAGAACTTCTCGCACCCCGGGGGGCCGCTCACCGGCAAGCATGGGCAGATCACGTGCCAGACGTGCCACACGAAGGGTGTGTCGGTGAAGCCCGACGGCTGCATCAACTGCCATGGCGATCAGCACAACGGCCTTACGACCTGCGACGATTGCCACACCATCAAGAACTGGGATCCGTCGAAGTTCTCGCATGCGCCGGAGGGCGAGCACATCCCGGCAGGGGAAGTGCCGCTCCAGTGCAACGACTGCCACACGGCCGGATTCGGTCAGCCGGCGAGCTGCCCGTGCCACGGCGGCAGCGCCCCGACCGGCGGCGGCTGATCGGCACCTGAGTCACTCCGATCTGCCCGGAGGGAGCGGGCGGGCGCGATTCGCGCCCGCCCGCTCCCTCCGCCTATACTCGCCGCCGTGGAACGCCTCGCCCTCTTCGACATCGATTGCACCCTCATCGACGGTCACGGCGCCGGCGGGCGCGCCATCATGCGCGCCATCAAAGAGGTGTACGGCGTCGAGGGCGAGCTCGGCGACTACAGCTTCCACGGGCGCACCGACCCGGGCATCGTCCGCGACCTCGCCGACCTGTGGGGCGCCGGCGACCCCGAGGCCGTCGTCGGCCGCTACGAAGGCGAGACGCAGCCGCAGGTCGTGCACGATCTGGCCGAGCAGATGGGCACGCCCGACGACCTCATCGACGCGCTCATGGACCAGTGCGTGGCGCGCTACGCGGAGCTCATCGCCGAGGAGGTCGGCAAGGTGAACATCGAGGTCCTGCCCGGCGTCAAGGAGCTGGTCACCGCGCTGGCCGCCGACCGGCGCGTGCTACTTGGGCTCCTCACCGGCAACGTCACCGAGGGCGCCCGGGTCAAGCTGGCGCCCACGGGGCTGTCCTCGCTGTTCCGGGTGGCGGCCTACGGCTCCGATTCGGCTCTTCGAGCGGAGCTGCCCGCGGTCGCTGTGGTCCGCGCCGAGAGGCTCACCGGGCAACGCTTCGCCGGCAAGGAGATCGTCGTGATCGGCGACACCCCGGCCGACATCGAGTGCGGCGCCGGGCTGGGCGTGAAGACGATCGCCGTGGCGACCGGCCGGCACAGCCTCGACGAGCTCGCCGCCCACAAGCCGGACCACCTCTTCGCCGACATGAGCGACTGGCGTGCGGTGTACGAGGCCATTCTGGCCTGAGCCGCTTCCGCGCGGAAGGCGGTTGTCGGTCTGCTCCTCCGCCCCTGCTTCGGCTCCACGCGCTGCGTACTGAGCCGGCCGGGCCAGACGCTGCCGCCCAGATCCACGCCGTGCCCGTGGACTCCGTGCCGCACGGCGGCCGCGGCGGCCCCGGCGCGGGGTAGTACGAAGAGGGAAGATAAGGATTCCCTGACTGTCGGGTCGCGTACGGCCCTCCGCAGGCTCGCGCGCCGGGGGGAAGATAAGGATTCGCCGGAATTCCTTATCTTCCCTCACAGCAGTACCCCGCCGCGGCGGCTCCGGCGGGCGGCCGCGGCGTGCGAAGTCCGCGGGCGCGTCGTGGATCCGGGCGGGGCCGCCGGCCGAGAGAATACCCCCATCATCACCGGCCGC
This sequence comes from Actinomycetes bacterium, assembly GCA_037131205.1. Classification (GTDB taxonomy): domain Bacteria; phylum Actinomycetota; class Thermoleophilia; order UBA2241; family UBA2241; genus CAIXSE01. The sequence continues at coordinate 2,555 of JBAXRL010000332.1, forward strand.
GGGTCGCGAGAGCTGCGAGGGAAACGTACCGTCTCGCGACCTGCCGCCCGGCCGCCGGAGCGGCAACCACGTCTGGCCGATCTGGCGAGGGAAGACAAGCCCGGAAGCCCAAGTGGGCGGGCCGGGTGGAGCCCTGTGCCGGAGCGAGTGGGGACGTGGCGCATCCACCTTCGCCTTTGAGCAGACGGCGTGGCGCGGGAGGACCCAGCCGGCGGGCGCGCTTCCCTCATGCTGTCGGTCCGCCCGCCGATTGCCGCCGCCCGGGCCGGGCTGCCCGGCCTCTTCAGCCGAAGCGGGCCGGCGAGAGCGGCGCGAGGTCGAGTGACGGCGGCCGGCCGCCGGCAAGCTCGGCGACCAGCTTGCCGGTGATCGGCCCGAGCGAAAGGCCGAGCATGCAGTGGCCGGTGGCGAGGATCACGCGCTCGCGCCGCGGCACGCGCCCGACGACCGGCAGGCCGTCGGGAGTCACGGGCCGCGGCCCCCGCCAGATCTGCCGGACGGGACCATCCTCGGGAATGCCCATCACCCTCTGGGCCGCGCGCCGCAGCCCGGCGACCCGCTTGCGGCGGATCGTCATATCCCAGCCCGAAAGCTCGAGAGTGCTGCCGAGGCGCAGGGCGTTGCCCAGTGGGGTGAGCACGCAGTGGGCGTCTCCAAGGTACAGCGGAATCTCGGGGAAGTCGGCCGGGCGGTCGATGTCAACGCTGTAGCCCTTGGCGGGCTCGATGGGGAGCGTCAGCGCCAGGCCCTTCGCGAGGGCCGGCGTCCAGGCGCCGGCCGCCAGCACGACCTGATCGGCGACGAAGTCGCCGCGGGTCGTGACCACCTTGACGGCGCCCCTTCCGGCCGGTTCGAGGGCGATGGCCTCGGTCCCGCGCAGCGCCTCCGCGCCCGAGGCCGCGGCCATTTCGGCCATCGCGCGCGTGAACAGCATCGGGTCCATGTGCCCGTCTTCGGGGAAGAAGAGCGCGCCGGCGATGTGGCCGCGCAGGCCGGGGAAGCGGGCGCGCACGTCGGCGGCGCCGAGCACGTTGGCGCGCACGCCGTACCCGCGCGCCACCTCGGCCTCTGCCGTCGCTGCTTCCATGGCGCTCGGCGCCTCGTAGGCCTGGACGATGCCGTCATGGTGGAAGAGCCAGCGCGCGCCGCCCTCGCCGTCCTCGCCGGCGAGCTGGTCGTGCAGGGCGGCGCTCGCCGCGTGCAGGGCGTGCAGCACGGGCGCGGCGGCCCGCGCTCTTGCCGGCGTCGCGGCGGCGCGGTACAGCCAGAGCCAGCGCAGCAGGGCTGCGCTCGGGCGCGGGGCGATGTAGAAGGGGCTCGAGTTGTCGAGCATCCAGCGCAGCCCCTGGCCGAGGGCGCCGGGCGCGGCCAGGGGCGTGACGTCGCTGGGCACGAGCAGGCCGCAATTGGCGTGGGCGCCGCTGACCGGGGGGCAGACCTCAGCCTCCTTCTCGATGAGCGTCACCGACGCTCCGTCCGCGGCCAAAGCCTGGGCGGCGCAAGCCC
>JBAXRL010000333.1:0-4043 GCA_037131205.1 Actinomycetes bacterium
AGTCGGCGTACATTATACATCCTTCTCGGGACACCCCGCGGGCCGCATGGCAAGCATCGACAAGCCGCTGCGCGTCGGCGCCTTCGCCGCGCCCTGTCCCACGCCAGGCTGCGAGCGGCAGCTCGGCCGGCCGCCGACGCGGTTCGCGGCGCAGGCGCACGACGCCGCCGCCGTGCCGCTCAAGGCGCTGCGGTCGCGGCTCCGGCGGCGGCGCGCAGCCTCGCCGGAGTCCGCATCGCGTGGCATTCCGGAAGAAGAGCCCGGTCGGTCTCCAGGTTCCTGGTCGAGGCGGCGCGCAAGGCCAGACAGGAGATGGCCGCCGGACAGGCGGCGCCGCTCGACTCCGACCGGCTCCAGCCCTTCCACCCCTCCTGCGCTTCAAGTGCGTCAACCGCGAGCAGGACATCTGCTCGGTGAAGATCTCTCCAGGGTATCGCGCCCTCGGCATTCTCGAGAATGACACGGTCCCATGGTTCTGGGTGGGGTCCCACGATGACTACCGGCGCTTCTTCTCGTGACCCGCGGCACGGCCTCGCCCGCGTCGCCGGGCGGGCGGCCGGGGCGGACCGCGGTGCGAGCCTGTACCCCGGCCCCGCGTACGGCATAGACTACCGGCGACGGGGCCGGCGTCCGGCGGCCGGCGGGGCGCGACCATCGGAGGCTCGGAGGATGAACGAGAGCGGCGCGCGCGACGAGCGCGACCCCAGCGCGACGCGCGACCCGAGCGCGACGCGCGACCCGAGCGCGCCGCGCGACCCCAGCGCGCCGCGCGACCCGAGCGCGCCGCGCGACCCGAGCGCGGAGGTGGCCGGCAGGCTCCCCATCACCGACCGGCCCTCGTGGCTGATCCTGTTCGCGCTCGTGCTTCTGGTGGCCGCGGGGATCGCGTGGGCGGTCTACGGTCGCACGCCCGACGCCGTCACCGGCCCGGGGATGGTCGTCCCCGCGGAGGGGTTCGTGGAGGTGGGCGCCGAGCTGCAGGGCACCGTCGAAAGCGTCGACGTGCTGCCGGGAGACTTCGTGGATGCCGAAGCCGTCGTCGCGCGCATCCGGACCGTCGAGGGGAAGTCCGTCACGGTCACGAGCCCGCTGGCGGGCACGATCGCCACGGTGCTCGTGCGCGCCGGCGGGGTGACCGACCGGGGCACCGCGCTGCTGACTGTGGCGCCCAGCGGCTCCAGAGCGGTCGTGGTGGCCTTTGTCCCGGCCGGCCCGGGCAAGCGCATCGCGCCCAACATGCCGGCGCGCATCAGCCTGGCGTCGGCGCCGCGTTCGCAGTTCGGCACGCTCATGGGACGCGTGGACGCCGTGTCCCCCGTCCCCGTCCCGCCCGAACGCGTCACGCTGATCGTGGGAGGCAACCTGAGCCTCGCCGACTACTTCCTCACCGGTGGTCCTGTCCTCGAGGTCACCGTGTCGCTGGATCGCGACGCCACGACCCCCACCGGCTACCGCTGGACCACGGGTGACGGGCCCCCGACGGCGGTCTCGCTGGGCACGCTGACGGAGGTCGCCGTGATCGTCTCGGAGTCGGCGCCCCTGCAGTACATCCTGAAGTGAGGTCCGGGCCCGGCAACGGCGCTATCCTGCACGGGCTCGTCCGTTCGGGGCCCTCCGCGTTCGTCTTCGTCGGCGTCGCCGGGATCGTCGCTCTCGTCCCCGGCCTGGCCGTCCCGCTGCTCATCAAGACCTTCCTCGACCAGTACCTCATCGCCGGCGCGACCGGGTGGGCGCTGCCGATCGTCATCGGCCTGACGGCCGCGGCGCTCCTCTCCGGCGTCCTGAGCTGGCTGCAGTACCGCGTCCTCACGCGCTTCGCCGTGCGCCTGAGCGCCACGCGCTCCACGGCCTTCGTCTGGCACGCCCTGCGCATCCCCATCCCGGACGTCGACGACCTCGGCGTGGGCGACGTCACGGCCCGCGGAGCGGCGATCCAGCGTTCGACGTTCCAGGCGGGCATGCTCGTCCCTCTCGCGATGGTGAGCATCCTCACGGTGGTGGTGTTCAGCGTCGCCCTGCTCGCCCTCGACGTGCGCCTGGGGGCGACCGCCCTCGCGGTGGTCGTGGTGTCGATGGGCATCTCGGCGCGCCTCCTGCGCACGCGCGCGCAGCGCCAGCAGGAGGCCGACCGCCGGCGCGTCGGCCAGTCGGCCCTCACCAGCGAGATCGTAGCCAGCATCGAGACGGTCAAGGCCGGCGCCGCCGAACAGTGGCTCTTCGATCGCTGGAGCCGCTCGCGTGACGTGGTCGCAGGGGCGGTCTCCGACCTCGGGGTCAGCGGGCAGCGCCTGGGGACGGTGGGGCCGCTGACGCCGAGCCTCGGCCTGGGCGTCGTCCTCGCCGTCGGGGTGTGGCTCGTCCTCGCCGGTCAACTGTCGCTGGGGACCCTCGTCGCCTCCCAGGCCCTGCTGCTGCAGGTGCTGATCCCGGCCGGCCAGCTTGTCTGGATCGGCGTGCTGCTGAGCGCGGTCACGAGCGTCGAGCGCCAGGTGGCCGTGGTGCGCGACCTGCCCGTCGACGTGGAAGTGCTCCCGGTCGCCGGCGCCGCGCCCGTCACGGCGCCGGACGATGGTCCCGTCGCCGTGAGCCTTCGCGCCGTCACCTTCGGGTACGACCGCGAGGCTGCGCCGCTCCTGCAGGGCGTCGACCTCGACGTGCCGGCCGGCAGCCGGGTCGCCCTCGTGGGCGGCAGCGGCAGCGGCAAGTCGACGCTCGTGCGTCTGGTGATCGGCGAGCTGCAGCCGTGGTCCGGGCAGGTGCAGCTTGACGGCGTCCCGCGTCTCGAGCTGCCGCGCGATGCCCGTACGGGGGCTCTCGCGTATGTCCCGCAGACGCCTGTGCTGGTGCCCGGTACGATCCGCGACAACATCACCCTCTTCGACGACGGCGTGCCCGCGGAGGAGATCCTCGCCGCCCTCCGCGACGCCTGCATCGAGGACGCGGTCGTGGCGCGACCGCTCGGCCTGAACGAGGAGGTCACCGGTTCCAGCGACGGCTTCAGCGGCGGCGAGCTGCAGCGCCTCGCCATCGCCCGCGGCCTGTGCCGCCGCCCGCGCCTCCTCGTACTGGACGAGGCCACGAGCGCCCTGGACCCGGTGGTGGAGGCCGAGGTGGAACAGAACCTGCGCCGCCGGGACTGCACCACTCTGGTCGTCGCGCACCGCCTGAGCACCGTGCGGGACGCCGACTCGATCCTCGTCCTCGACGGCGGCCGGATCGTGCAGCAGGGCACCTACGAGGAGCTCAAGATGTACGGCCGCTTCGCAGAGCTGACGCATGGCTGACACGCGGCACGCCCTCGACGATGCGGTCGACAGGCTCTCCCGAGACCGCGACAGGGGCGCCGTCGACATCCCGCGGCGCGCCGATCCCGTGCTCGACGCCGTGGCTCTCGCGGCCGCGGCGACCGGCGGCGTGGCCCGCGCGGCAGACCCCGAGGTCGAGGCCGGGCTGGGACCGGAGGACGCGGTCATCGCCGCCTCCGGGCTGATGGCCTGGGGCGTCGCCCTCACGGGCCGCTGGTGGAAGGCGGTGACCGGCCCGCTGCTGGTCCGCACCTCGAGCGGCCCGGCGGCTGTGGTCCCGGGCCCGGGCGGCAACCAGATCGTGGAGGCCGTCACCCGGCACGTCCGCCGACTCGGGCGGCAGTCCGCGCGCGACCTCGACGGGCAGGCGCTCGCGCTCGCCCGCGACCTCCCCGCGGACACTCGCTGGTGGCGCCTGGTCGCCTGGTCGCTGGGCGGCCGCTGGTCCGACCTGTGGCTGCTGCTCATCCTGGGCGTGGTGGGCGGGTTCGCCGGGCTGCTGCTCCCCCTGGCCACCGGAGCCATCTTCGAGTCCGCGGTGCCCAACGGCGACGTCGAACGCATCGTCGCCATCCTCGTCGCCTTCGCCATCGGCAACGCGGGGGTGGGCGTGCTGTTGCTCGCCCGCGGCCTGCTGGTGGTGCGCATCCGCGACCGCGGCGACGCGGTCCTCGCGCCCGCCGTGATCGCCCACCTCCTGCGGCTGCCGGCGACGTTCTTCCGCGCGCGCTCGACGGG
>JBAXRL010000334.1:0-4041 GCA_037131205.1 Actinomycetes bacterium
GCCGCGAACTGAACGGCATCGCCGCCATAGAGCAGGTGTTCGAGTCTCTCGATCCGGCCCGGCTCAAAGGCACGGTCATGTTACGTTGCGTGCCCACTGACGCTGCCGGGATGGTCTGGTTGCGTCGTCGGTGTCTGAGCCCGTCTTAGCGGGCGGATCTCATCCCGTCGCTTTCGGAGTCTTCGGGCGCCGGAGAGCCGACGAGAGAGCCCGGTCTGGCGGGGATAGTCCGAGGGAGATCAACATCATCCCGCGCCCTCGTGGCGCGGCGGGTCGGAGACTGTCGCGTGGTGCTGGCTCGGTGGAGGGTGTCTGCGGAAGCCGGCTCGTGCCGGGTGGAACGGACGGACGGGTAGAGTGGAGAAGCCCACGACCGGGCAAGGTCGTGGGCTAGGTCTACCGAGCCGGCAAGTGCCCAACACCTGTCCGGCAGAAACAGGATGCGATGCAAGGATGTCACGAATCGGGGGTGACGGTACGCCGCCCGTTCGTCATCACGCTCTATAGCGCCGGGGTCTCCGGGGTGCTGGAGCCCGCGCTGCCTGAGGTCGGTCCGTGCTCCTGGCGCGACCGAGAGGCGTGCGCTCTCTGCGTGGACCACGTGCGCGAACGCAAGACGGGGCCGTGCTTTCCGTTGACGGTGCTCATGTGCGAGACGCACGGGGTGGGCTTCACGCTCTACCCGCCGGGGCACGTGCCGTACGGACGGACGGCGGTGGCTACTGTGGCGCCGGACGGCGGAGTGATCCTCGATGGGCCGAGCGGCGCGGAGGCGTTCGAGGGGACGGTGTTTGCGGCGGCGCTATCGGCATCTGAGGGAGTGGCCTGGGACCGCGAGCGGCCGGGTGGGAGCAAGCGGTGGTGGGGAACGCAGTGGCGCCGGCTGGCCGTGGCCCTGCGGATCTGTGGGCTGGCGCCCGGGATCGGGGAGGCCGAGCGCGAGGCGTTGGCGGCGGCGCTGGGAGTGCAGCTGCTGCTCCTGCGTGAGCAGGCGTGGAGGACCGCAGCGGCACCGGGCTATCGCCGTCGCGGCCAGGCGGTACGGGCCGTGCTGGAACGCCTCACTCAAGGGCCCTGTGTGCTGTCGCGGCTGATGGCCAGCGGGCATCTGGCCGGACTCTGGGGAGCGCCTCTGTGGTGGGAGACGCAGACGGGACGGCTCCGCTGCTGGTCGTTTCGGGGGGTGCAAGCGGCCCCCGGGTAGCGAGCCAGGCCCGCGCCCTTTCTCCCTACGAATTCAGGACATGGTGCCGGCGGTCCGGGCCCGATAGCGTTTCCCGGCGATGGCAAAAAAATCTATCGGATCCACCGGGCACTCCTCGCAGGAAGCCCTCTACCGCTTCCGGGTGGTCTCCGACGTGCTCGCCCGCGAGCTGCGAGGCCAGAGACGTCAGGAGGCCATCTCCGCGGTGGCCAGCGAGCCGCCGCTGGTTCTTTCCGGTGCGGCGCGCAGCTCGGGGCCGCGGACGATCTACCGCTGGCTCGCCGCGTTCGAGAAGAGTCAGATCGCAGGTCTGGAGCGCTGCCCGCGATCGCTCACGAAGTCCTCGGTCGTCCTCTCCGAGCGCCTGCTGGAGTTTGCGGCCGGTCAGAAGCAAGAGGATGTGCGGGCCTCTCTTCCGGAGATCCTGAAGCGGGCCCGGGTGGCCGGGATTCTCGCCGAGCAAGAGTCGGTGGACCGCACGACGCTCTACCGCGCCTGCCTGCGGATGGGGATCTGCGTGGAGCGTCGTAGAGGGGCCAAAGTCCGCGACTCACGCCGCTTCGCCTATGCGCACCGGATGGAGATGCTGCTCAGCGACGGCAAGCACTTCCGTGCGGGCGCCTCGCGGGCCAGGCGGCTGGCGATGTTCCTTCTCGACGATGCCTCCCGCTTCGGGCACGACGTCGTCGTGGGCCCTTCCGAGAGCGCAGAGCTGTTCCAGCAGGGGCTCTACGAGGCCATCCAGCAAAGCGGCCTGCCCGGGAGCATCTACCTCGACCGAGGAAGCGGCTTCATCGCAGACGACACCGTCGCCGTGGTCGGGCAGCTGCCGGCCCTGCTCATTCACGGAGAGAAGGCCTATCCCGAGGGGCACGGCAAAATCGAGAAGTTCAATCAGACGGTGGCTGAAGCCGTCCTGCGGCATCTCGACGGGCGGCCCGACGTGGACCCCGACTGTGGAGCGCTCCGGCTGCGGCTGAGGCACTGGCTGCGGGAGATCTACAACCACACGCCTCACGAGAGTCTGCACGGCCTCACCCCCTGGCAACGCTTCTCCATCGACGAGAGGCCCCTGCGCTTTCCCGAGAGCCTCGAGGCCCTCAGGGAGCGCTTCGTCGTCCACCTCGAGCGCCGGGTTTCCTCCGACCATGTCGTCTCCGTCGAGGGGACGTTCTACGAGGTCCCCCGCGGGCTGGCCGGTTTGAAAACGACCGTTTTCCGCCAGGTCCTCGACGGCACGATGAGGATCCTGTTCCAGGGAAAGCTCGTGAAGCTTCTACCGGTGGATCTCGCGGCCAATGCCCACGCCCGGCGCGCCGGCCGACTGGCCCCTGAAGACGATCTCGCTGCGATTCCCACAAAGAGCGCCGCCGACCTGACCTTCGATCGCGACTTCGCCCCCGTCGTCGGTCCCGACGGCGGTTTCTCCGATCCCCACGACGAGGAGTGACCCCGATGAACGACTGGCGCAGCCACTTCGGCTTCCACACGGCACCCTTCACCCGCGAGCTGGCCGTGGCGCAGCGCTTCCCCCTGCCGATGTTCGACGAGGTGCTCACCGCGCTGTTTCGCGCCGTCGACCAGCGCGGATCCGCAGCTCTCATAGCGCCGGCAGGGAGCGGAAAGACCGCCCTCCTGCGCGCCCTGCTCGACCAGCTCCCCGAGGCCCGCTACCGCGTCCACTACGTCAAGGTCACCGACCTGTCCAAGCGCGACCTCTGCCGCGAGATTGCCGTGGCCTGCGGGGCCCAGCCCGCCGGCTCCTTTCCGATGCTCGTCCGCCGCCTGCAGGAGCGCTTCCTTTCGACCCTGGCCGACGACGGAGTCCGGCCCGTCCTGGTCCTGGACGATTCCCACGGCCTTCGTCCCGAGGTCCTCGGCATCTTTCAGATCCTCACCAACTTCGAGATGGACAGCCGCCTGGTCCTCTCCGTCCTCTTCGTCGGCCAGCCGCCGCTGCGAGACCTCCTGCGTCAGCCCGCCCACGAGGCCGTTACCCGCCGCCTCGTCCACCTGGCCACCCTCAGGCTCCTCTCGCGCCCGGAGTCCCATCGCTACCTCGCCCACCGCTGCACGATCGCCGGCGCCACGACGTTCCCCTTCGATTCCGGCGCCCAGGAGGCCGTCTACGAGATCGCCTGCGGCAACCTGCGCGCCACCGACCAGCTCGCCGCTAAGGCCCTCGAGGTCGCCCACGATGCCGGCGCCGCCATCGTCGACTCCGCTCACCTCGCCACCGCTCGCCGCCTCGTCTGTCCGTGAGCGTCTGCGTCCCTCCGCCCACGGCGCCGGGCTCGGGCCAAGGACGCTTCCTCGGGCTCACCCCAGACGCCCCGGACTCCTCTCGCTACGTCCGCACCGTGCTCGACGCCTACCGCCACACCCCGGGCACCACCGGGCGTCTTCGGCCTGCCGACCGACGCCTCGCTCGCGACCTCTACGAGCGAGGCGTCGCCGCCCAGACCGTACTCGATGCCCTTCTGCTCGCTTCGGTACGTCGCTTCGCCCACGCCACATTGGACCAGCCACCCCCCACTGTCAGATCCTTCTCCTACTTTTGCGACGTGATCGAGGAGCTCCTTCTTACACCGCTGGACCCCGGCTACAGCTGCTGGGGCGCTCCCGGTTTTCCTGGACACGAAAGAGGGGACGTACAGTGAGCCAGGAGAGGGGATCCATGGGCAAGGACAGACATGAGGACAGGGCAGCTACAGCAGGGGCGGAGGGAGCCCGTAGGGCGACCGGATCGGCTCCGTGTGGCTCGAACGTAGGAGCGCTGGCTCCGGGGCAGCGATGGAGCCTGATGCGCAAGCGCGAGGTCGTACTTCGCCTGTTTC
>JBAXRL010000335.1:0-4038 GCA_037131205.1 Actinomycetes bacterium
ACGTCGCCACGAAGGCGACCAGGGTGATGAGGATGAAGCGCACGTACTTGGCGAGATTGTCGTAGAGCTTGCGGCCCTGCTCAACGGCGTGCACGATCGTGGCGAAGTTGTCGTCCTGGAGGATCATGCGGCCGGCGTTCTTGGCGACCTCGGTGCCGGTGCCCATGGCGATGCCGATGTCGGCGGCCTTGATGGCGGGCGCGTCGTTGACGCCGTCGCCGGTCATCGCCACCACGTCGCCCTTCTTCTTGAGCGTCTCGACGAGCATCGCCTTGTGCTCGGGGGCCACGCGGCCGACCACGCCGATGGCGTCGATGCGCGCCAGCCGTTCGTCCTCGCTCAAGGCGGCGAAGTCGGCGCCCAGGATGGCCTCGCCGGGGATGCCGAGCTGCTGGGCGATCGCCGCACCCGTGATGACGTCGTCGCCGGTGACCATGCGCACGCGGATGTGCGCCGCCTGCGACGCGGCCACCGCCGCCTTGGACTCCGCCCGCGGCGGGTCGATCATGCCGACCAGGCTCGTGAACGTGAGGTCGGCGACGCAGGCGAGCAGGTCGCCGCCGGGGTCGAAGCTCGCCGCGTCGAGGTCGCGGACGGCCGCGGCCATCACCCGCAGGCCCTCGCCCTCCATGCGCGCGACCCCGGTCCGCCCACGCTCCTTGAGGCCGTCGTCGAGAGGGACAGCGCCGCCGCCGGACATCGCCGACGTGGCGCGCTGCATCACGGCCGGCGCCGCGCCCTTCACGAAGCAGCGGACGACCTCCCTGCCGGTGCTGTCGGTGGCCTTGCAGAAGGCGGCCATGAGCTTGTAGGTGGGGTCGAACGGCAACGTCGCGACGCGCGGGTACTTCTCGCGCGTGCCGCTGATGTTGACCCCGGCCTTGTGGGCGAGGACCAGCAGGGCGCCCTCCGTGGGGTCGCCGACGACCTTGTCGCCCTCGAGCCTGGCGTCGCTGGCGACCACGAACGGCAGAATGGCCTCGTCCATGGAGGCCGAGGCGCCGACCGGGTGCTGGATGGCGCCCTCGAGGCTGTAGCCGCTGCCCGAGATGGTGTAGCGGTCGGTCACATCGGCCAGCACGACGGCCGTCATCTGGTTCATCGTCAGCGTGCCGGTCTTGTCGGAGTTGATTGCCGAGGTCGAACCGAGCGTCTCGACGGAGGACAGATCCTTGACGATGGCGTGCCGCTTCGCCAGGTCGACGGCTCCCAGCGACAGGATCACCTCGACGACGGTGGGGAGCGCCTCGGGGATGGCCGCGATGGCAAGCGCCACGGCGGTCACGAACAGCACCTTCCACTCCTGGCCGCGCGCCACACCCAGGGCGAACATCACGACCATCGCGACCAGCGCGGCGGCGCCGATCCATAACGTCATGCGGTCCAGCTGCTTCTGCAGCGGCGTCTGCTCCTTCTTGGCGCCGGTGAGCAGCTTGGAGATCCTGCCGACCTGCGTATCGCCGCCGGTCCCGGTGACGACCATCTCGCCGCTGCCGTGGGTGACCGGCGAGTTCATGAAGGCCATGTTGGTCTGGTCGCCGGGGCTCAGATCGGCGCCGCTGAGCGCCGCCGTGCCTTTGGCCGCCGGGCTGCTCTCGCCGGTGAGCGCCGACTCGTCGATCAGCAGGGCGTTGGCCGATACGATGCGTCCGTCGGCCGGCGCCTGGTCGCCGGCGGCGATCAGCACCACGTCGCCGACCACGACCTGGTCGGCCGGGATCCTGGCGTCGACGCCGTCACGCCGTACGCGGGCCGACGCTTGCATCATCGACTTGAGCGCGTTCATGGCGCTCTCCGCCTTGCCCTCCTCGCGCAGGCCCACCACGGCGTTCAGGACGGTCAGGAAGAACAGCAGCGCGCCCGTGCTCCACTCGCCGATGACGCACGAAACCACGCCGGCCACCACGAGGATGATCTGCATGTAGCTCGTGTACTCGTCCAGAAAGCGGCGCCAGCCCGGCTTGGCCTTTTCGGCCGGGAGCGCGTTGGGGCCGTTCTTCTGCAGCAGCTCGGCCGCCGCGGCGGCCGAGCTGCTGCAGAAGAACGGCCCCAACGCGCTCCCGGCCGAAAAGGCCAAGCCGGGCTGGCGCCGCTTTCTGGACGAGTACACGAGCTACATGCAGATCATCCTCGTGGTGGCCGGCGTGGTTTCGTGCGTCATCGGCGAGTGGAGCACGGGCGCGCTGCTGTTCTTCCTGACCGTCCTGAACGCCGTGGTGGGCCTGCGCGAGGAGGGCAAGGCGGAGAGCGCCATGAACGCGCTCAAGTCGATGATGCAAGCGTCGGCCCGCGTACGGCGTGACGGCGTCGACGCCAGGATCCCGGCCGACCAGGTCGTGGTCGGCGACGTGGTGCTGATCGCCGCCGGCGACCAGGCGCCGGCCGACGGACGCATCGTATCGGCCAACGCCCTGCTGATCGACGAGTCGGCGCTCACCGGCGAGAGCAGCCCGGCGGCCAAAGGCACGGCGGCGCTCAGCGGCGCCGATCTGAGCCCCGGCGACCAGACCAACATGGCCTTCATGAACTCGCCGGTCACCCACGGCAGCGGCGAGATGGTCGTCACCGGGACCGGCGGCGATACGCAGGTCGGCAGGATCTCCAAGCTGCTCACCGGCGCCAAGAAGGAGCAGACGCCGCTGCAGAAGCAGCTGGACCGCATGACGTTATGGATCGGCGCCGCCGCGCTGGTCGCGATGGTCGTGATGTTCGCCCTGGGTGTGGCGCGCGGCCAGGAGTGGAAGGTGCTGTTCGTGACCGCCGTGGCGCTTGCCATCGCGGCCATCCCCGAGGCGCTCCCCACCGTCGTCGAGGTGATCCTGTCGCTGGGAGCCGTCGACCTGGCGAAGCGGCACGCCATCGTCAAGGATCTGTCCTCCGTCGAGACGCTCGGTTCGACCTCGGCAATCAACTCCGACAAGACCGGCACGCTGACGATGAACCAGATGACGGCCGTCGTGCTGGCCGATGTGACCGACCGCTACACCATCTCGGGCAGCGGCTACAGCCTCGAGGGCGCCATCCAGCACCCGGTCGGCGCCTCGGCCTCCATGGACGAGGCCATTCTGCCGTTCGTGGTCGCCAGCGACGCCAGGCTCGAGGGCGACAAGGTCGTCGGCGACCCCACGGAGGGCGCCCTGCTGGTCCTCGCCCACAAGGCCGGGGTCAACATCAGCGGCACGCGCGAGAAGTACCCGCGCGTCGCGACGTTGCCGTTCGACCCCACCTACAAGCTCATGGCCGCCTTCTGCAAGGCCACCGACAGCACCGGCAGGGAGGTCGTCCGCTGCTTCGTGAAGGGCGCGGCGCCGGCCGTGATGCAGCGCGCCACGTCGGCGATGTCCGGCGGCGGCGCTGTCCCTCTCGACGACGGCCTCAAGGAGCGTGGGCGGACCGGGGTCGCGCGCATGGAGGGCGAGGGCCTGCGGGTGATGGCCGCGGCCGTCCGCGACCTCGACGCGGCGAGCTTCGACCCCGGCGGCGACCTGCTCGCCTGCGTCGCCGACCTCACGTTCACGAGCCTGGTCGGCATGATCGACCCGCCGCGGGCGGAGTCCAAGGCGGCGGTGGCCGCGTCGCAGGCGGCGCACATCCGCGTGCGCATGGTCACCGGCGACGACGTCATCACGGGTGCGGCGATCGCCCAGCAGCTCGGCATCCCCGGCGAGGCCATCCTGGGCGCCGACTTCGCCGCCTTGAGCGAGGACGAACGGCTGGCGCGCATCGACGCCATCGGCGTGGTCGGCCGCGTGGCCCCCGAGCACAAGGCGATGCTCGTCGAGACGCTCAAGAAGAAGGGCGACGTGGTGGCGATGACCGGCGACGGCGTCAACGACGCGCCCGCCATCAAGGCCGCCGACATCGGCATCGCCATGGGCACCGGCACCGAGGTCGCCAAGAACGCCGGCCGCATGATCCTCCAGGACGACAACTTCGCCACGATCGTGCACGCCGTTGAGCAGGGCCGCAAGCTCTACGACAATCTCGCCAAGTACGTGCGCTTCATCCTCATCACCCTGGTCGCCTTCGTGGCGACGT
>JBAXRL010000336.1:0-4029 GCA_037131205.1 Actinomycetes bacterium
TCCTTCTTGTGATCGATGTTGGACTGGCGCGCGATCATGATGCGCTGCGCCTGCGGCGAGCCCGCGCCGTGCATGCTCTCGGTGCGGTAGCCGACGGCCGCGGTGCCCAGCGTGAGGTTCTCGACGAGGCGCAGGATGCGCAGGCGGTCGATCACCGGGGTGTCGCACTGGCCCACGAGGTACTTCTCGACGATGGGCCCGATCTTCTCGTCGGCGAGGTCCTGGGCCGACGGCATGGTGACCATGAGGCCGCCGGCGATGTCCTCGGCCAGCCGCGCGATCTCGTAGGGGAAGCGCGTGACGTTCTGCTTGCACACGTTGGCCAGCAGCATGTCGATCTGGAAGTTGCCGGCCGGCATCTTGACGCCCTCGTAGGAGCAGGCCAGCCCGCACGAGAAGAGGGTCTCGTTGAGATGCGTCATCTCGATGAGCTTGTCCTTGATGTGGCTGGCCCTGGCGGCGCCGTTCATGTCGGCGGCTGTGGCGGCGGCGCCGATGAGCACGTCGCCGACGCCGACCTTGCAGCCGCCGTAGCTCTGCCGGTGAAAGCCGGCGAAACGCTCGACGAGCGCCCCGGAGAATTCGATCTCGCCGCACAGGTACACGCGGTCCCAGGGCACGAAGACGTCGTCGAACACCATGAGCGCTTCTTGCCCGCCGAACTGGGCGTTGCCGACGTCGAGCGCGTTGTCCTCGAGCTTGCGTGTGTCGCAGCTCTGGCGGCCGTAGATGTAATACACGCCCTCGGCGTTGGCCGGGCAGCTGAAGCTCACGGCGTAGTCCTCGTCGCCGGCGCGCATGGCCACCGTGGGCATGACGATGATCTCGTGCGAGTTGCAGGCGCCCGTCTGGTGGGCCTTGGCGCCGCGCACCACGATGCCGTCGTCGCGCCTCTCGACGATGTGCAGGTACATGTCGGGGTCGGGCTGCTGGTGGGGCGCCAGGCCGCGATCCCCCTTGGGATCGGTCATGGCGCCGTCGGCCACGAGGTCGTTGTCCTGCAGGTACCGGACGTACTTCTTGAAGCGCTCGTGGTACTGCGTACCTCGCGCCTGGTCGGTCTCGTAGGTCACCGAGTACAGGGCGTTGATGGCGTCCATACCGACGCAGCGCTGGAAGCACGAGCCCGTCTTCTGGCCCAGCAGGCGCTGCATCTTCACCTTCTTGCTGAGGTCGAGGGTCGACTGGTGGATGTGCGTGAAGCGGTTGACCTTCTTGCCGGTGAGGTGGCTGGTGGCGAGCATGAGGTCTTCGTACTCGGGCAGAGCCGCGAGCTCGTAGGTCATGGCGATGCAGTTGATGCTGGGGCGGATCACGGGGTGGTCGACGTAGTCTTCGATCAGCTCGCCGAACATATAGATTCGCAGGTGCAGATCGGCGATGCTCTGGCGGAACTCCTGGGGCGTCTTGAGAGCCATACGTGAAACTCCTTCCTGGCGCCCTGGGCAGCGGGCGCTGGGCTGGCCTTCCGGGCGCGAGCGCGCGTCTTCGCGCGGAAGCGCTCGCGCGGTGGGTCGGTGCGGTGCTTCTGACTATACGAGCGAGGCTGGGCTTCGTCAAATAGTGCTAAAGCCCAGCCAACTATCGGCCTTCAACTTGTACTTCTTGTCCAAGGACCGGCGATGTCCGAACGGCTGCGCCGGGCCGCTTGCGACGGCCCGCCGCAGCCCGCCCGTGCCCGCCACGCCGCTCCACCTCGCCACAGTGTACCAATTGGACCACGCGTGGCGGGCAAGTTTGGCCCGGATGGCGACTGCGGGGTGGCGCCCGGCAGCGTATACTCCGGGCGCCCCGCGCCCCCGTCTCAGGCGCGCGCGGCATTCGCCGGAGTCATGCGCACCCTAACCCGGACCGCCTAGTGGAGGGCACTACATGAGCACATTCGTTGACGAATTCATGGCCGCGCTCAAGGTCAAGAACCCTGCCGAGCCTGAGTTCCATCAGGCCGCGATGGAAGTCGCGGAGTCCCTCGAGGTCGTGATCGACAAGCACCCGATCTACCGCGAGAAGAAGATCCTCGAGCGCATCGCCGAGCCTGAGCGCGTCATCATGTTCCGCGTGCCCTGGATCGACGACAAGGGCGAGGTGCAGATCAACCGCGGCTTCCGCATCGAGATGAACAGCGCCATCGGCCCCTACAAGGGCGGCATGCGCTTCCATCCCACGGTCTACCTCGGCCTCCTCAAGTTCCTCGCCTTCGAGCAGGTGTTCAAGAACTCCCTCACCACGCTTCCCATGGGCGGCGGCAAGGGCGGCTCCGATTTCGACCCCAAGGGCAAGAGCGACAACGAGGTCATGCGCTTCTGCCAGAGCCTCATGACCGAGCTCTGCCGCCACATCGGCCAGTTCACCGACGTGCCCGCCGGCGACATCGGCGTGGGCGGCCGCGAGATCGGCTTCATGTTCGGCCAGTACAAGCGCGTGCGCAACGAGTTCGTCGGCGTGCTCACCGGCAAGGGCCTCAACTGGGGCGGCTCCCTGATCCGCCCCGAGGCCACCGGCTACGGCGCCGTGTACTTCGCCGCCGAGATGCTCGCCACGCGCCACGAAACCCTCGAAGGCAAGACCTGCCTCGTCAGCGGCTCGGGCAACGTCGCCCAGTACGCCACCGAGAAGATCCTCGACCTCGGTGGCAAGCCGGTCACCCTCAGCGACTCGTCGGGCTACATTTACGACGAGGCCGGCATCGACCGCGCCAAGCTCGCCTTCGTGCTCGAGCTCAAGAACGTCAAGCGCGGCCGCATCGGCGAGTACGCCGACAAGTTCCCGGGCGCGGTGTTCACGGCGCGCGACGACAGCAAAGATCTCAACCCGCTGTGGGACCACAAGGCCGACTGCGCCTTCCCCTGCGCCACGCAGAACGAGGTCAACGCCAAGGACGCGCAGAACCTCGTGGGCAACGGTGTGTATCTGGTCAGCGAAGGCGCCAACATGCCGACGGTCCCCGAGGGCGTCAACCTCTTCGTCGCGCGGAAGCTCCTCTACGGCCCCGGCAAGGCCGCCAACGCCGGCGGCGTGGCCACCTCCGGCCTCGAGATGAGCCAGAACAGCCTGCGCCTCAGCTGGACGCGTGAAGAAGTGGACGCGCGCCTGCACGGCATCATGAAGGCCATCCACAAGCAGTGCATCGACGCCTCCGCCGCCTACGGATTCGAGGGCAACTACGTGGCGGGCGCCAACATCGCCGGCTTCCTCAAGGTCGCCGACTCGATGCTCGACCAGGGCGTCGTCTGACCATCTGAGCGATCAAAAGGAGCTTTCGCGATGAAGAAGATCGAGTGCTACATCCAGCCCTACAACCTCGACACGGTCGCCGAGGCGCTGGCCGTCGAGGGCGTGCTGGGCATGTCGGTCGCCGAGGTCAAGGGCTTCGGCGTGCAGAAGGGCTTCACGCGCGGCGAGGAGGTCAAGTCGCACGAGTACCGTTTCCACCCCAAGATGAAGGTCGAGATGGTCGTGCTCGAGAAGGACGTGGAGCGCATCGTCGGCGCCATCGTCGCGTCGCTCAAGAGCAACCAGATCGGCGAGGGCAAGATCTTCGTCACCCCGGTCGACGACGCCGTGCGCACGCGTACCGGCGAGCGCGGCCGCGACGCCATCAGGTAGCACGCCTGTGGCGGCCGTACGGCCGCGGGCGTGACGAGTACACGAGGGGCCCGGCGCGGCGTCAGAGGCCGGGCCCCTCGCCTTTCTTTGGTCACGCGCGAGGGCGGCGGCTCCGCCGCGTCCGCCGCCGCCGCGCGCGCCCTCACGCCGCCGCCCTGGCGCGCGCCTCGCCGCCGCCGGATATGAAGTTATCGGCCGATTCGTGTTGCACCGCGAGCGGGCAGACGGTAGAGTGCCACAACGGACGTGCCCGCACGGGCGTCCGTCGGCGTGACAGCAGGTGCTACGTCACCACGGTGGAGGGGCTCACAGGCCTTATCGTGCGCTCGCCACCGTGCACAGAGGGCTACAAAACGGGGAGGTGGCTGCTACTGCCGGAGAAGGAAAGTCGTGGCTCGCGTTGTAGAGAGACACCTGACAGAG
>JBAXRL010000337.1:0-4025 GCA_037131205.1 Actinomycetes bacterium
TCGCGCCTCCGCAGGCTATGCTTGGGCGCAGGTCCGCGATGGTGGCACTCACGCGCCGCACCGGTGAACCAGCGGGGAAGGCGGCGGGTGCGCATGGCAGATTGGGGGCCGCTCGCGGGCCAGGATCCGGAGCATCTGGCAGAGCAGATGAACAGGCGTTACGTCGAGAAACGTCGACAGCCGGCGCGGCGGTGACGCGTGAGAATCATCGTGGTGACGGGCGTCCTGGTGCTCGGCGTGCTCGCCGCCGTCACCGTGAACGCTCTCGTCCCCCCGAGGCTCGGCGCACGACTCTGCGGCCGCCGCGAGCCACAGCCCCAAGGCGACCCTCATAGGTGTCGCCGAACCTGCAGAGCCGAAGGCACCCAGCCGGACGCCCGCGACAACCGCTTCTCCGGAATCTGCGGAGCCCACGCCGACGCCCAGGCCCACGTTCGTCGTTCGCCGCGCCCTCGACGGCGTGCACGCCCTCGAGCAAATCGGTGCGCGCAGCGCCGGGAGCAACGCGGAGAAGCGCGGCGCCGCCTACATCGCCGAGCGGCTGCGTGCCGCGGGTGCGGCGCCGGAGATCCGCAGCTTCAAGCTCTCCAACGGCAAGACCAGCCGCAACGTGGTCGCGCGCTTCCCGGGCGCCACCCGCAAGACCATCATCCTCGGCGCCCATATGGACTCGAAGGCGCCGTCACCGGGGGCCAACGACAACGGCTCGGGCTGCGGCGCGCTGCTGGAGATCGCGCGCTGCCTCGGCGAACGCGACGCGTACCCCACCGTGGAACTGGTCTTCTTCGGCGCCGAAGAGATGATCGACGCGAACCCGGATCACCACCACTACGGCTCGCGCTACCACGTCAAGCACATGAGCGCCGGGGCGCGCAAGAACGCCGCCGGCATGATCTCGCTGGACATGATCGGCTTCGGGCCCGACTTCGTGGTGCGCAGCATGGACAGGGGGCCGCGGACCATGGTGGATCTCCTCCTGCGGCAGGCGCGGAAGCGCGGGCTCGATCTGTCGTACCTGCGCGACCCGGGCACGTCCGGCTGGAGCGACCACGAGGCCTTCGAGCTGGCCGGCGTCCCCGCCGCGTGGGTCGAATGGCGCGACGACCCTGTGTACCACACGGCCGCCGACACCAGCGGGCATATCGTTGCGGCGAAGGTGCGCACCGCCGGGCAGTTCGTGCTCGGCGTGCTGTACGGGATGGACGCGGGCGAGCTGGAACGGCTGGCGCCGTAGGCCGGCGCGGCAGATGAAGGCGGGCAGCTACCCCAGGAGCGTGGGCTTGCGCAGCTCCCGGCAGCGGCAGTCGTCGTCGTCCGGGAGCGCGCCCAGGGCGCCCAGAAGGATGCGGCCCATGAGACCGGCGTCGTCGTGGAAGATCTGCGCCAGCACGTCGTGCTCCCACTCCCGCACGACGCCCTCCGCGTAATTGACGATGAGGTAGACGCCCGCGTAGCAGGCGCCGATGTCGCGGGCCAGCCAGACTTCGGGGCAGAAGCTCTGCCCGACCACGTCGCCCATGCTCTGCAGGCGCCGGACCTCGGCCGGCGACTCGAAGCGCGGCCCTTCGGTGACGACGTACGTGCCGCGCGCGAACACGCGGCGCGCGGGGGCGAGGCGCCGGGCGCAGCCCAGCAGCGCCTCGCGCCCGGCCGCGCACACCGGGTCGCGCATGATGAGCAGATGGTCGCCGACCACGAAGCCGTAGCGGTCGCGGTCGGTGGTCTGGTCGACGAAGTCGTCGACGACCACGAGGTCGCCGGGGTCGAGAAGGTGGTTGAGGCTGCCGACGCCGGCGTCCGAGAGGATCCTCTTGACGCCGGCGCGATGGAGCACGCTGAACACCTGGCGCGAGGCGCGCCCTCGCGAGACGCCCTTGCGCCACCCGTGCAGACGCACGTGCAGGGTCGTGTGCCCGCCGAGCTCGAAGAGCGTGAACGGCGGGCTGTCGCCCCACGGCGTCTCAAAGACGAGATCGCGCGCGACGACGCGCGCCCCGGGGTGCAGATCGCCGGGGAAGTCGGCGGCCAGAGAACCAGAGCCGCCGATGACGGCGCGCGTGGCGGCGGGGACCGCGACGGCCGCCACCTTCAGAGCCCCGCCAGCTCGGGCGTGACGCGCAGCACCATCATCTGCACGTGGTCGCCGGTGTCGGAGGTGTAGCGGCTGAGCGCCTGGTCGAGCGTCGTCGGGAAGCCGCGCACCGCGCCGAGCACCGTGTCGCCGCGAGCCACCACGTCGCCGATCTCGACCCGGGGGCGCGTGAGGTGCGTGAGCACCAGCAGCAGCGACGAGTCGTGAGCGAGCTGGATGCGCATCTCCACGTCGGGGTAGCGGCCCAGGATGCTGTACTGCTTGATAGCCGTGACTTTGCCGTCGGCGGGGCTCACGACGGCCGAACCGGGCACGGCGCCCACGTCCAGCCCCGCGGTCGAGGAAGAGAGCTCACCGCCGGCGCCGTCCATGAGGTAGTACTGGATGGCGCCGCCGCCGGCGAAGATGTCGGCGAGCTTCTGGCCCAGGCTGCCCCCGCTCAGGCACTCGCCGGCCGGCGCCAACGGCACGGTGCCGGCGTTGTCCACCGGGTGATAGGCCACGGCCGTGGTCACGTCGCGGGCCACGGGCAGGACGAGGTCGAGGCCGTCGACCTGCGCGACCACGACGTCGCCGGCGCCGGCGCCGGTCGGGCTGCCATCGACGGCGGGCATCGCGGCGCCCTGCGGCACACGCGCCGGGGTCTGCCCGGGGATGGCGTACGCGGCCCACACGGCGAGGACGATGAGGGTCACGAGAGCGGCCAGCGCGACCGCACGCCGGCGCCTGATCTGGTCGCGACCGCGAGCCCTCGCGCGCCGCCGCTGACTGGCCGGGCTTCTGTGCATGTCCGCATGAAGGTACAGCGCCGCCGCCGAGGCCGCAAGCCGGGGGGCGTTGGCGGGCGCCGCGGCCTCGCGCCTCCACAGTCCCGCGCGGCCCTCCGCCTCTGGTGTTGCCAGAGCAGGCGAAAGAACCTGTCCCCAGACCATCAGGTTCTCCCATCGGCGGCCGATACCACGACTAGACGGATGTACCGGGAGTGGGCATCCGCATACCACTGCTGGGCTCGGAGGTGAGCCATGAAGACTCGCTGCGGGATCGTGATCTTGCTGGTAGCGCTGGCCACCCTGCTGTTCGCGAGCCTGCCCGCGGCCGCCCCCGCCGGCGTCTCCCTGAACTCCTACGAGCAGCAGCTCCTGAAGTGCATCAACGCGGAGCGCACCGACAACGACCTGGCCAAGCTGCGCCTCAACGCCAGGCTCGTGGACGCGTCCCGTGCGCACTCGGCCGACATGGGCGAGCAGCAGTACTTCGAGCACGACTCACCGAGTGGCGAGACGTGGAGCGAGCGCATCGTGGATCATGGCTACGATCGCGAGGGCTACAAGACCTGGAAGGCCGGCGAGAACATCGCCTGGGGCGCCGGCCTCTATTCCAGCCCGGTGGCCATCGTGGACGCGTGGATGGCGTCCGCGGTGCACCGCGCCGTGATCCTCACCAAGGACTTCCGCGATCTGGGCGTCGGCGCCGTGAGCTGCGACGGCTACGGCAGCGTGGACGGCGAAGTGTGGTTCTTCACGCTCGACCTCGGACGGCGCACCAAGTAGCTCCGCGAGAGCACGCAACGACCTCCTGGTGAAGGGGCGCCGAGGGCGCCTCTTCACTCGTACGGGCGCCGCGGACGGGCGCAGCGGGCGCGAGCTCCAGCGGGCGTGGGCAGGCGCGGCGGGCGCAGGCGCCGGCGGGCGGGCGCAGCCGCTCCCGCCTTGCGCGCCGCGCCGGCGGGCGAAACCCGTCGTGAGCGCCGGGCCGTCCAGTAGGATGGCCGCATGAGTGACGCTGCCGTCCAGAAACGCCTGCGCGCCCTGTTCCGCGAGGGCGGCCACGAGCAGGTCGTGGCCGTGGCGCACGAGGCCGCGCGCAGGGGCCGCGCGGCGGAGCTGCCCGCGGACCTGCCGGCCGCGCTGCGCGAAGCGCTCCTCGCGGCCGG
>JBAXRL010000338.1:0-4024 GCA_037131205.1 Actinomycetes bacterium
GACCCGGGTTGGAGATGCCGATCTCGTACACGTCCGGGTAGGACAGTACGATGCGCGGACTCGCGCCGGGCTTGAGACGGAGATTGAACTCGCCGCCAGTGTAGCGCCCGGGGCGCGTGACGCGCGCCAGCAGTCTCGCTACTTCATCCGGAGCCCAGCCCTCGCTGCATGAATCCAGGGAGCCTGGAGCGTGCGCGTTCAAGTTGCCGATTGATCCTTTGCATGTGCGAGAGCTGAAGCGGCGCTCCAGCCTCGAAATACGCGATGGCGGCCTCGCCCAGTGCCACCGTGCCGCTGAATCCGACGGCTCCCTTCAGAGCCCAGCCGAATCCCGGCACGAAGTCGAGCGCCTGGCGCGCCAGCGCGCGGAAGACGAAAGCAGTGCCCACGATGGAGAGTATCTCAAGAGCGCGGTCGAGACCGATCTCCTCGCCGTGGGCGGCGGCGATCTGGAGGACCATGCGGACCTGGTTGGCGGTCATCGCCGGCATGTCGGCGCCGGGGATGATGACCACGGCACCGATCACGGCGTTCTGCGCCGCGTTGGCGAGCACCACATGGTCGCAGTAGGCGCGGCGCACTGCGGGGAGCCGGACGGCGAGCGCGGCGGCGGCGGAGCCGGCGGCGCGCACGATGCGGTTCTCGAGGTTGGGCGTGCCGGCGTGGTCGCCGTCGAGGCCGCGCGCGACCTCGTCGTCGAACACGCCCGCCGCGTCGATCCACTCGCCGTAGGGAGCCGGGACGAGCGCGATGACCTGGCGCCCGGCACCGCGCACCGCGCGGACGATGGGGGCCATGTCGGCGGCCGCGCATCCGGCCGCCACGAGGACGACGATGTCCCAGCGGCCGGCGAGCCCCTCGCCGAGGGGGAACTCGGCCGGCGGCAGGGCGTCGAGAGCGGCACTCATGCCGCCGCGCTCGTCGGCCGTCCCCGTCGAGAGAGCACGGGTGACGCGCGCGAGCTCCGCGCCGACGCCGACCACGCAGAGGCGGGCGGCCTCGGTATCGCCGCCGCGAGCTTCGCTGACGGCCCTGAAGATCTTTGACAAGCTCACGCTACTGGACAAGGAGCCCCCTGTTGCTCGGCGTGACCGCGGCCCGCAGGTGGATTGCCTCCAGCAGGCCGACGAACATCAGAAACGCGATCATCGCCGTGCCGCCGTAGCTCACGAACGGCAACGGGATGCCCGTCACCGGCATGATACCAATCGTCATGCCGATGTTCACGAACACCTGGAATAAAAACATCACCGCGACGCCCCCGGCGAGGATGCTGCCATACATGTCGCGCGACAGCGTGGCGATGCGCAGGCACCGCCAGATGACGACGCCGTAGAGCGTGATCAAGAGCAGCGCGCCGAGAAACCCGTTGCGCTCGCTGATGACGGCGAAGATGAAGTCGGTGTGGTGCTCGGGCAGAAAGTCGAGCGCGGTCTGCGAAGCCATATCGCCGCGCCCCGTAAGCGCCCCGGAGCCGACGGCGATCATCGACTGGATGATGTTGTAGCCGCTCCCCGTGGGGTCGTGCCCCGCATTGACGAACACGAACAGACGGTCGATCTGGTACTGCTGGATGAGATGGACGCCGGCCATGGGCAGGACCTTGAGAGCCACCACCAGAGCCACCAGCCCGCTCCCCGCAAGCACCGCGAAGTGGGTCCACGACGTGCCGTAGAAGTAGAGCATCGCCAGGGTGAGCGCGACCATCACCATGGCGGAGCCAAAGTCGGGCTCCTGGTAGACGAGGAAGGCCGGCACGGCGACCATGGCCAGGGCCACCAGCGTGACGCGTTTGGCGCCGAGCATGTCCATGCGGTCGGCCAGGTAGGCGCCGATGCTCAGGGCCAGCAGCAGCAGCGCCAGGGCCGAGGGCTGAAAGCTCTGAAAGCCGAGGTCGATCCAGCGCCGCGCGCCGTTCACCACCTGGCCAAAGGGCAGCACGATCACGAGGATGAAGACCGCGAAGGCGTACATCACCCACTGGAAGCGGCGGTAGATCTCGTAGTC
Source organism: Actinomycetes bacterium (assembly GCA_037131205.1). Taxonomy (GTDB): domain Bacteria; phylum Actinomycetota; class Thermoleophilia; order UBA2241; family UBA2241; genus CAIXSE01. Next base: position 2,008 of record JBAXRL010000338.1, read on the forward strand.
GAGCAGCGAGATCGCGATCGCGGCCGCGAGCCCGACTCCGACGGCGATCAGTTGCTGGGTCACGAAGTAGAGCGGCCGCCCGTCGACGTCGTGCCGCGTGGCGAAGTAGATCATCATGACGCCGTAGCCGATGAGCGCCAGCGTGGCGGCGATGAGGAGGTAGTCGAAGTGTCTCAGGTAGGCGCGCCAGTCCACGCTCAGTCGCTCCTCACGGCGCCGGTGACCTTCTCGCTCTCGATCTTGAACAGAGCGTCGTAGATGAGCCGCGCCGCCGGCGCCGCGACGACGCCGCCGTGGCCGCCCTGCTCGATCATCAGGACCACGGCGTATTTCGGGTCGTTGGCCGGCGCGTAGCTCGCATACCAGGCGTAGTCGCCCGAGCCGAAGACCTCAGCGGTGCCGGTCTTGCCGGCGACCTCGACCGGGTAGCCGGCGAACACCGCCGACGAGGTGCCGCTCATTGAGTTGGCCGCCTCGTAGAGGGCGCGACGGACGACATCGAGCGTGCTCTGCGAGATGTCGACCTTGCGCGGCTTGGCGGCCGGGAAGTCGCGCACCATCTTGCCTTGCGGGTCGACGATCTTCTTGCCCACATGCGGTTGCACGATGTAGCCGCCGTTGGCGATGGCGGCATAGGTCACGGCGAGCTGCAGCGGCGTGGCCTCGAGGTCGCCCTGGCCGATCGACAGGTTGACCGAGTTGCCGGGCGTCCACAGCTTGTCGACCTCGCTTTCGAAGTAGGCGCGACGCCACGCCGGCGTGGGCACGCGCCCGGCCACCTCGCCGGGCACGTCGATGCCGGTGGGCTTGCCCATACCGAGGCGCACCGCCCAGTCGGCGAGCTCGGTGCCCTTGCGCTGATAGAAGAGGTAGCCGACGTTGTAGAAGTACACGTCGCACGACTGCGTGATGGCCTGCACCAGATCGAGGCTGCCGTGACCGTCGAGCGCCCAGCAGTTCCACACGGTGTCGTCGCTGGAGATGGGCGCCTTGAAGCTGCCGGGGCAGAAGAAGCTCGTGGACGGCGCGATCACGCCCTCCTCGAGGCCGGCGACGGCGTCCACGACCTTGAACGTGGAGGCCACGGCCTTCTGCTCCTGGATGGCGCGGTTGAGCAGCGGCCGGTTGGCGTGCGGGTCGGCGAACTTCTTGTAGTCCTTGACGCTGATGCCGCCCACCCACACGTTGGGGTCGAACGTCGGGAAGCTGGCCATGGCGATGACCTCGCCGGTCTTGACGTCGAGCACCAGCGCGGCGCCGCCGGCCGCCTTGTAGCGGCGGTTGCTGTGGGCCAGGTCGATGGCGTACCGCAGCGCCTCCTCCGCCTTGGCCTGCACCTCGGCGTCGATGGTCGTGACCAGGGTGTCACCCGGCTCCCGCAAACGGCCGCCGGGCACGGCGGCGCTCTGCTTGGGCCGGCCGAAGGCGTCGACCTCGACCTTGGCCACGCCGTCGCGGCCGCGCAGCCAGCGGTCGAAGCTCCACTCAAGGCCGCCCTGACCGACCAGGTCGCCGGCGGAATACCCTTTGAAGCGCTGCTCCTTGAGCTGCTCCTTGGTGATCTCGCCCATGTTGCCCAGCAGGTGAGCGGCCATGGAGCCGTGCGGGTAGGCGCGCAGGAAGTTCTTGTGAATCTCTACGCCAGGGAACGAGGCGGTGTGCTCGAGGATGTACGACATCGCCTTGCGGCTCACGTCCTCTTTCACGACGATGAGATCGTAGGACACGGCCTCCCCCGCGGCGATCTTCTCCCAGGTCATGGGGATGTCCGCCGGCCAACTGGGGCGCAGGTGGTCCATGATCTCGCTGCGGATCTTGCCGGGTCGCATCTTGAGCACGCCGGCCAGGCGCACTACCTCGGCGTCGAGCTGCCCGTCGGGGACGTCCATGAGACGGAAGCCCACGGCGAGGCCCGGCCGGTTCTCGACGATCACCTCGCCGTTGCGATCGACGATGGCGCCCCGCGGGGCCACGAGCTTCACCGAGCGCAGGCGGTTGTCGTTGGCCTGCACCACGA
>JBAXRL010000339.1:0-4017 GCA_037131205.1 Actinomycetes bacterium
GGCTCGGCGCTGGTCGGCGTGCTCTACATCCTCGACGAGCCCAGCATCGGCCTGCACCAGCGCGACAACCGGCGCCTCATCGACACGCTGCTGCGCCTGCGCGACCTGGGCAACACGGTGATCGTCGTCGAGCACGACGAAGAGACGATGCGTTCGGCCGACCACATCGTCGACATGGGGCCGGGGGCCGGCGAGCACGGCGGCAGCGTGGTCGCCGAAGGCACGCCGCGCCAGATCATGGACGACCCGGCCTCTCTCACCGGCGATTTTCTGGCCGGGCGCAGGAGCATCGCCCTGCCCGGCCAGCGCCGCCTGCCGCTCGAGTGGTTCACGGTGCGCGGCGCCCGCATGCACAACCTGCGCGGCATCGACGTCGCCTTCCCGGTGTCGGCCTTCACCTGCGTCACCGGCGTCTCGGGCTCGGGCAAGTCGACGCTGGTCAACGAGATCCTCTACAAGGGCATGGCCAGCCGTCTCAGCCGCGTCTCCAAGCTGCGCGCCGGCGACCACGACGGCATCGACGGCGCGCGCCTCCTCGACAAGGTCATCGACATCGACCAGTCGCCCATCGGCCGCACGCCGCGCAGCAACCCGGCCACGTACACCGGCGTCTTCGACCACATCCGCCAGCTCTTCTCGCAGACCCCCGAGAGCAAGCTGCGCGGCTACAAGCCCGGGCGCTTCAGCTTCAACGTCAAGGGCGGCCGCTGCGAGACCTGCAAGGGCGACGGCCAGATCAAGATCGAGATGCACTTCCTGCCCGACGTGTACGTGCCTTGCGAGGCCTGTCGCGGCAAGCGCTACAACCGCGACACGCTCGAGGTCTGGTACAAGGGCAAGAGCATCGCCGAGGTGCTCGAGATGAGCGTCGAGGACGCCGTCGCGTTCTTCGCCAACGTGCCGCGCATCGCCCGCCGCCTCAAGGCCCTCGACGAGGTCGGCCTGGGCTACATCAAGCTCGGCCAGCCGGCCACCACGCTCTCCGGCGGCGAGGCGCAGCGCGTCAAGCTCGCCAGCGAGCTCAGCAAGGTCGCCACCGGCAAGACGCTCTACATCCTCGACGAGCCCACCACCGGACTGCACTTCGCCGACATCGACAAGCTCCTCGAGATGCTGCAGCGGCTCGTCGAGCAGGGCAACACCGTGGTCGTCATCGAGCACAACCTCGACGTGATCAAGTCGGCCGACTGGATCGTCGACCTGGGGCCCGAGGGCGGGGAAGAGGGCGGCGCCATCGTCGCCGTGGGTACGCCCGAAGACCTCGTGTCGCAGGCCGCGACCTCGTACACCGGCGCCTTCCTGGCGCGCGTGCTCGGCGGCGAGACCGCGGCCGTCGGCGCCTGACGCAGGCGGGGCGCCGGGCGCCTGACCGATACAGGGCCGTCGGCGTACGTCCCTGCAGGCAGAATCCAGCAGTGTCGGCCTCTTGCCGTGGGCGCGTCCCTTGCACGCATGGCGACGGCGATGCGGGTTCTGCTGCAGCCAACCCACGATTGTGATCTGCCGACCATACGGCGCGCCTGTCTGTCCGCCGCTCGCGGTACACTACTGCCATGGCGATTTCGCAGGCATCCATCGAAGCATCAGACAAGTGGGACGAAGTGCGCGCGCTCTACGAGTGCTACGACTACCACAACTGCGCCGCAGTTCTCACGATCGAGTTTCCGAACCTCTTCTCGGAAATCTGCGGCGTCTTGATGTCCTTCCGGTTCACGGACCAGCAGGTTCTCGCTCCCGGCGGCAACGAGAGCCAGATCCCCAAGGTCTTCTCGGAGGTGCTGCGGCCCCTCGGCTGGAGGGAGCGACAGTTCACGACCAAGCTGCTCGTCAACGACAAGCCGGTCTCGTCGGACACGCACAAGGTCGACTACGTCAAAGAGCAGGTGGCGTTCGACCTGGAGTGGAACAGCAAGGACCAGACGTTCGACCGCGACCTGTTCGCATTCCGCACGTTCTACCAGTACCGGGCGATCGCGGCGGCCGTTCTCGTGACCCGCAGCAACGACCTGGATCCGTACTTCGCATCCCTCGGTCGCACGATCGACAAGTACGGCGCCGAGCGCCTACTCAAGAGCAAGTATGGAGCGAGCACGACTCATCTGCGCAAGCTGCTGCCGCGCCTCGACGCCGGTCGCACCGGCGGGTGCCCGCTGCTGGCAATCGGCATCACTCAGAAGCAGAGGGAGGGGTAGGCGTGTCAAAGGTGTTTCGCATTCCGCAGAAGTCGGCCGCGGCTGATCTGCTCGACAAGGCAAACGGGCCGTACGCCACCATCTATGCGGATCCCCCATGGCGATTCATGAATCGAACCGGCAAGGTCGCTCCGGAGCATCAGCGTCTTCTCCGCTATCCCACAATGACCCACGAGGAGATTCTCGAGCTTCCGGTGAACCAGCTGGCTGGGGCGCAGTCTCATCTCTATCTCTGGGTGCCCAACGCGCTGATCTCAGAGGGCCTTGAGGTGATGAAGCAGTGGGGCTTCACCTACAAGACCAATCTCGTCTGGTACAAGACCCGAATCGACGGCGGTCCGGATGGGCGGGGCGTGGGCTTCTACTTCCGCAACGTGACCGAGCTGGTGTTGTTCGGCACTCGAGGCGGTCTCCGCACGCTCTCTCCCGGTCGCACGCAGGTGAACGTCATCCCGAAGCGCAAGCGCGAGCACTCGCGCAAGCCTGATGAGTTCTACGACGTCATTGAGGAGTGCTCGCCAGGACCATATCTTGAGCTCTTCGCGCGCCATCCCCGTCCCGGCTGGTCGCAGTGGGGCAACGAGACGGTTGAGGGCGTCTCCGCGCAGTCGCTTCCCGATGACGTCGCGTCTCGGGGCGTCATGGCGCTTCCTCGGGATGTCCGTGCAGGCTGAGTGTCGACCGCCTACCCGGCCGGCCACCCCGGCGCCGGCGAGGCCTATTCGCCGAGCGCCTCCGCGACCGCCCGCTGGAACACCGCTTCTTCCGGCGTGACGCCGGTCCACGATTCGAAGAGCTGCATCGCCAGCTGCACGAGCATCTCCACGCCGTCGACGATGGCGCAGCCCCTGGCGCGGGCCGTCTCGAGGAACGGCGTGACGCGCGGGTTGGTGATCACGTCGATGGCCGTAGCGCCCGGCTCGAGGCTGTCCCAGAGGACCGGCACGGGTTCGACGGCCGGCGCACAGCCGAGGTGGGTGGCGTTCATGAGGATCTCCGTGCCCTCGGGGACGATGACCTCGTCCGCCCACGCCTGCCATGCCGTGGGGATGCCGGCCGCGCGGTGCACGAGCTCGGCGACCTCGCGGCCCTGCACCTCGCGCCGCGTGATCACCGTGAGGTGCGCGGCGCCGGCCCAGCCCAGCTCGACGGCCATCGCCCGCCCGGCCCCGCCGGCGCCGAGCATCGCCACACGCTTGCCGGCGATGGGCGTCACCTTCTGGATCGCCTTGACCACGCCCTTGCCGTCGTTGTTGTGGCCGATCAGGCGGCCGTCCTCGACGGTCACGTAGTTGGCGGCGCCGATGACGCGGGCGTCGTCGTCGATGCCGTCCAGGTGGGGGACGGCGTCGATCTTGTACGGCACAGTGATGCCGTAGCCGCGAAAGCCCAGGGCGCGTGTGCCGGCGATGGCGGCCCCCAGATCGGCGGCCGCCACGTCGCACTTCCAGAACTGCCAGTGCAGGCCGTAGTGCGCGTACACGGCGTCGAACATGCGGTCGATGGGGTTCTCGGCCACCGGGCGCCCGAGCATCCCGGTCATCTGTTTCTGGGGCGGCAGGTCGGCGGCGGGCATCTTCGGCCTCCTTCGCGGGGCAGGGACGGTCGCGTCAGTGTATCGGCGTACGGAGTCTACGAGGTCAAGCGCATCGACACGGACTAGTCTGCGGAGGAATGAAGCACCCGGGCCTGTTCCGCGAAGACATCCAGCAGACGCCGCTTCACGGCGCGGCTGATGCCTGGCATGTTGGGCGTCATGACGTTAGCCGTTTAGGGCCTATCCCGCCAGGGATGTGCGTGCGGGGCGTTCGTGGACCGAGCGGGG
>JBAXRL010000340.1:0-4010 GCA_037131205.1 Actinomycetes bacterium
GGGCTCAGGACGAGGAGGAGGCCGGCCAGGGCGAGGCCCACGGCGAGCCACTGCGTGCCGCGCAGCCGCTCGCCGAGAAACGCCCACGCCAGCAGCAGCAACCAGAACGGCATCGTGTAGGTGAGCACCGAGGTCTTGCCGGCGCCGCCACTCTGCAGCGCCCATATCAGCAGGCCGACAAAGCCCGTGGTCTGCAGCAGCCCGATGACGATCGTGAAGCCGACGGCCCGCGGCCGCAGCGAGCGGCGCAGCACGATGAGCAGCAGGAACAGGCTCAGCGCGCCGAGGAACGTGCGCAACGCCGCGAAGGCAAACGGGTCCGCGTAGCCGAGCCCGATCTTCATGACGACCCAGTTGTAGCCCCAGATCAGGGCCAGCAGGATGAGGGCGGCCGCGCCGAGGTCGCGGTTGCGGGTGGCTGTGCCCTCTGGCGCCTTCGCGCCGCGGTCTTCGCTCCGCTCTGCTTCGCTCACCGTGTGCGCCTCGTTCATCTGTCTGTCAAACGGAGCATCGCGCCCCGCCGGAGTCCTCATCGTAGTCCATGCGCGCATCACCGGGTCGCGTCGCGTGCCGGCGCGCTCAGGCCCGCGCGGGCCTTGACTTTGCTCGGTTCAGTGAGTTAGTTAACTCAGAGTGATGAGTAAATGATGTCTTCCCTGCAAACAGAGGTGTTCGAACGGCCGCTTGTGGCGCGGCTCCTGGAGCGGCTGAGCGAGCCGCGCCGTTTCATCCAGGCCGTCGTCGGTCCTCGGCAGGCGGGCAAGACGACGGCGGTGTTACAGGTGCGCTCTCATCTGGAAGCCGCCGGCGTGCCCTTCCACTACGCGAGCGGCGACGAGCCGCTCCTGCCCCAGGCCGTCTGGATCGACGAGCAGTGGCAGGTCGCGCGGGCGGTTTCCGCCGCCGATGAACCGGCGGTTCTCTGCCTCGACGAGGTCCACAGGATCCCGGGCTGGGCCGAGCGCGTCCAGGCGAACTGGGACCGTGACACGCGGGAGGATCGCGTGCTCCGCGTGGTGGTGCTCGGATCCTCGCCGCTGCTGGTCCGGCAACGGCTCGACGAGTCCCTGGCCGGCCGCTTTGAGACGCTCCCGGCGACGCACTGGAGCTACCCTGAGTGCCACGAAGCATTCGGCTGGAACCTCGACACCTACGTGTTCTACGGTGGGTATCCGGGCGCGGCGCCACTGGCTGCAGACTACTCACGCTGGCGCAGCTACGTGCTTGACGCGATCATCGAGCCGACGGTGTCGCGCGATGTTCTTTCCCTCGGGCGTGTCGACAAGCCGGCGCTCCTGCGGCAACTCTTCTACCTCGCCTGCGACTACTCCGGCCAGATCGTGAGCTACACGAAGCTCATGGGCCAGCTCCAGGACGCCGGCAACACGACGACGCTGGCCGAGTACCTCAGGCGTCTGGCCGACGCGTGGTTGGTCGTCGGCCTCCAGAAGTACTCCGGCGGGGCGGTGCGCAGGCGGGGCTCATCGCCCAAGCTGCTGGTGCTGAACACGGCATTGCAGAGCGCTGTCAAGGGGCTGACGATCGACGAGGCGCGCGCCGATGCTGAGCACTGGGGGCGCCTCGTCGAGACGGCGGTGGGCGCGCATCTCGCGGCGACGGCGGCCGCCGACAGCGGGCGGGCGCTGTACTACTGGCGGCAGGGCGACCTCGAGGTCGACTACGTCGTCGAGGCGCGCGGCGCGCTGAGCGCGGTCGAGGTGAAGAGCGGCCGACCGCGCAAAGACGATGCCGCCGGAATGAAGGCATTTGCGCGCCTCTACGAACCACGCGACGCGACCCTCGTGGGGTCCGGCGGCGTGCCGCTCGAGGCGTATCTCAGCCGCTGAACCGGGGCGCGGCCGGCGCTCAGTCCGTCACCGGCTGCACCAAGGGCTCCTCGTCGGCCGGGGACGGCTGGCGCCGCCCTGCGAGCAGCCCGCGTGCCGCCAGGATCCCGAGCGCCCCGACGATGAGGATCATGCCGACGCCCTCGACGAGGGTCGGCGCCTCCCCGAGCTGAAGCCACGCGGCCACCACGCCGACCACGGGGATTGCCAGCGTGCCGAGCCCGGCGGCGCCGGCCGAGAGCGTGCGCAGAGCGTAGAGCCACAGTACCCACGCCACCGCGTTGGCGAGGAGCACGGTGTAGGCGAGGCCCCAGATGAAGCCCGTCGTCCACTCGGGCCCCCCGCTGTAGGTGAGGACGGCGACGATGACCAGCGGCACCATGCCGATGGTCATCTGCCAGGTCGTGAGCGAGAGTACGTCCACCTGGTGCTTGCGCTGCATCAGTTTGACGACGAGGGCGCTCGCCGCCCACGCAAAGCCGCCGGCGACGGTCAGCACGCTGCTCGTCACGCCGCTGAGCTGCCACGGAGCGACGACCAGCACGAGCCCGGCGAACGCCAGGATCACGGCGAGCCACTGCACGCCGCGCAGACGCTCCGCGAGAAAGGCCCAGGCCAGCAGCAGCAGCCAGAACGGCATGGTGTAGCAGAGCACGGCGACCTTGCCGGCGCCCCCGCTGTGCAGCGCCACCATGATGAAGCCCACGAAGGCCGTGGTCTGCAGCAGGCCGATGGCCGTGGTGTAGCCGAGGGGCGGGGGGCGCAGCGAGCGCCGCGTGGCGATCAGCATGAGGAACAGGCAGACGACGGTGAGCACGATGCGCAGCGCCGCGAAGGTGAAAGGCTGCGAGTACCCCAGCGCGACCTTGGAGGCCACCCAGCCGTAGCCCCAGATCGGGCCGAGGAGGACGAGCGCCAGGACGCCGAGGTCGCGGCTGCGAGCGGCCTGCTTGCTCGGCGAGCCGGCGGGCTGTGCGGGTGGCGAGTGCGTGCTGATCTCCGTCATCGGGGTGAATGGTCGGGGAGTGCGTCGCGCCCCCATCCTACGGCATGCCGCGGTGGGCCTGCGTCGCCGCGGTGGGCCCGCGTCGCCGCGGCCGGCCCGTCGGACGTTCAGGATGTCGTTTCGTCCCTCGGCATTCCGGCCACTTGGGCGACCCGCCATCCTTGCCTTCCTCGACCAGAGGCTGCTCGAAGGCAGGATCCAGCGTTCCGCATGTCGTCGAGGGCCTCCTGGGTAGGCCTGACTGCGATTGGAATAGGCGGCGAGCGGACTCCAGCCAGTCGACCGTCTGGCGCGCGCCCTGGTAGAGGACAGGGGACTCCACGGGTGAGCGCGGCGAGAACGACGATCCTACCAATGTAAACCCCTATTATCTGTAGACAACTACCAGTAGTAGGGGCTATTATTGTTGGCATGCTGAGCGAACGCCTCATCGTGGCGCAGAACCAGTGGTGGGCCGACTCTGGTGGCTGGGAGGCCCGGGACGGCCATCTCCGCGCACTCTCCCTGCAGCCGGTCCGTTTGCCCGCGCAGGTGGTCGACCGCATCGCGCTGGACGAGGCGGGTACTCATGTCATGCGTGGCCCCAGGCAGGTCGGCAAGTCGACCGAGCTCAAGCTTCTGGCGCAGCGAGCCATCGCCGAGGGGCTTCCTCCGCGAAATACCGTCTACCTTTCGCTGGATGCGATCGACGGTCAGCCGCACGGTGAAGCCGCCGACACCATCGCCAGGGCGTGCGACCTTTCGCGTTCGAAGGGCGCGCGGCTGCTCCTGCTCGACGAGGTCACGTCGGTGCCCAAGTGGCAGCTCGCCGTCAAGCACCTTTTCGACATCGGCCTCACGCGCGATGACGTCGTCGTGTGTACCGGCTCGTCTGCCGCGGATCTGCGACGCGGCGTCAAAGAACGACTCCCGGGGAGGCGCGGGCGCGGCGCCGATCACTTCGTGGCGCCGCGATCCTTTGCCGACTTCGCCGCCGCTGTCGACCCGCTGGTTCCCGCCGCACCAGGCCTCACGCTCGATGAGCTGGCTACTCCCGACGGCGAGGCTCTTCTCCGCGACACGCGCCTCCATCTGCCGCGGCTCGACGATCTCTTGCGGCTCTACGTGCGTTTCGGAGGGCTTCCCGCCGCCATCGCCGAGGCAGCCTCCGGGGCGCT